>NZ_JAMYOR010000012.1:0-133927 GCF_040319965.1 Mesorhizobium sp. M0830
AAAAAAAAAACCTATTGGGAACTTTTGGATTCTAATAATCGGCCCCCCCCCACGGCGTATAGTTTCGCTCCCCACCTCTCCCCCGATCGACGGGGGAGAGGAAAGGCGCGAATTCGCCCCTTCCTCTTCTCATTCCCGAAGGGAACAGAGAAGCCTACACGTCAGCCTTGAACGTCTGCTTCTGCTGGCCGAGCCCTTCAATACCAAGCTCCACCACATCACCAGCCTTCAAAAACACCGGTGGCTTCATGCCGAGGCCAACGCCGGGCGGCGTGCCGGTCGAGATGATGTCGCCGGGGTGCAGCGACATGAACTGGCTGAGATAGGACACCAGATACTTGACGCCGTAGACCATGGTCCTGGTCGAGCCGTTCTGCATCGTCTTGCCGTTGACCGTCAGCCACATCTTCAGGTTCTGCGGGTCGGCGATCTCGTCCTTGGTCACCAGCCATGGGCCGGTGGGGCCGAAGGTGTCGCAGGACTTTCCCTTGGTCCACTGGCCCTGCCGCTCGGCCTGGAAGGCGCGTTCCGACACATCGTGAGCAACGCTATAGCCGGCAACATAGTCCAGGGCGTCGGCTTCGCTGACATATTTGGCTTTTCTGCCAATGACCACGGCCAGTTCGACTTCCCAATCGGTCTTGTCTGAGCCGCGCGGGATCAGCACGTCGTCATCCGGCCCGACAATGGCCGAGCTTGCCTTCATGAAGATGATCGGTTCCGGCGGCACGGTGGCGCCGGTTTCGGCGGCATGGTCGGAATAGTTGAGGCCGATGCAAATGAACTTGCCGGTGCCGGCGACGCAGGCGCCGAGGCGCGGGCTGCCGGAAACCGCCGGCAGCGACTTCGGATCGAGCTTTGCCAGATCAGCCAGCAATGCCGGGTCCAGCGCCTTGCCACTGATGTCGGCGACATGAGCGGAGAGATCGCGGATGATGCCATCCGTATCGAGCAGACCTGGGCGCTCGCTTCCCACCTCGCCATAGCGCAGCAGTTTCATCTAAATCCTTCTCCTGATTGCGGCCATCGGCCGATTACAATTCGCTCCGTCGCCGCGACGACGTGGTTCCAGGGCCGCCGGAACCTAGCCAGTGGATGGTGGCCGGGCAAGCGGAAGCAACCTGCTTTTCCGCTAGGGAGAGCACCCTAGATCGACCAGCCGCCGTCGATATTGTAGGCCTGTCCGGACGTATAGGTGGCGCCCGCCAGATAAACGGCGAGATCGGCGATTTCCTCCGGCGTGCCGAGCCGGCCCATCGGCTGGCGGGCGATGAAGGCGGCGCGGGCGGCATCGTAATCGCCTTGCGCGTGCATGCGGTCCTGCAGCGAGGGGCTCTCGACCGTGCCGGGGCAAATGGCGTTGCAGCGTATGCCCTTGCCGACATAGTCAGCGGCGATCGCCTTGGTCAGGCCGATGACGGCGGCCTTGGTGACACCATAGGCGAAGCGGTTGGGCACGCCTTTGCCGGCGCCGGCGACCGACGACATGTTGATGATCGATCCGTCGCCGCGCTCCAGCATGCCGGGCAGCACGGCCCGCACGGTGCGGATCATGGCGCGGACATTGAGGTTGAAGGCGAAATCGAGATCGGCATCCTTCATCTCCAGGATCGAGCCGGAATGGACGAAGCCGGCGCAATTGAAGAGGACGTCGACGATGCCGATCTCGGCAAAGGCCGCGTTGACGGCCTCGTCATTGAGCACGTCCAGCTTGCGGGTCTTGATGCCGGTGGTCTTGGCGAGCTCAGCCAGCAGCGCTTCGTTGATGTCTGTGGCGTGGACCACGGCGCCTGCCTTGGCGAACGCCAGCGCGCTCGCCTTGCCGATGCCTTGCGCCGCTGCCGTGATGACAACGACCTTGCCTGCCAGATCCGCCATGCTGTTCTCCTCGTCCGCTTGGCATCGTTAGGGTCTATCGGCAGCCGGCCGGGGCGTCATGTGCCAGTCAGCCATCATCATGCGGCCTGCGCGTCATCAACTCACAGATAAAGATGTTTTTTCTCGTTAAAGAACATGCATCCGAGCGTCAAGTCCGAATACGATCACCATCGCGGACAGCCACATGGCTCAATCCCCGTAAGGCACCCAGACATTCTTGACCTCGACGGCGCGGCGCAGGAAAGCATCGCCGGCGGCCTCGTCGGACGCCCAGTCGAGGCCGCGGCCATTGCCGCTCCAGACCCGCTTGAGGTTGCCGATGGAGTCGGCCTCCGCCTTGGCGCAGGTCTCGGCATCGGCGAACACCCAGAGCCCGTCGACGTCGTCGTGCTTGGCCAGCACGCCGGCAAGTTCCGCCGTGCGGCCGGTGACGATGTTGATGGCGCCGGCCGGAACGTCGGAATATTCGATGACCTGATAGAGGTCCGTGGCCAGCAGCGGGTATCTTTCCGAAGGCACCGCGACCACGGTGTTGCCCATGGCCAGCGCCGGTGCGACCAGCGAGATCAGGCCGAGCAGCGGCGAGGTGTCAGGCGCGACGATGCCGACGACGCCGACCGGCTCGTGCAGGGCCAGTGTCACGGCACGCGCCGGCGGCTGGTGCACGCGGCCCTCGAACTTGTCGGCAAGGCCGGCATAGAGGAACAGCCGCTCGATCGACCGGTCGACCTCCTCGCGCGCGGCCTTGGCGGTGACGCCCGTGAGCTGAACGAGGCGCGCCGAGAACTCGTCGGCACGGCCGGAAAGATTTTCAGCCAGATAATAAAGCACCTGGGACCTGTTATAGGCGGTCGCCTCAGGCCAGCCCTTGCAGGCCCGTGCCGCTGAAACGGCATCGCGTATATCCTTGCGGCTGCCGAGCCCGACCTCGCCTGCAAGCTTGCCCTTGGCGGTGGCGACCGCCAGCGAGTAATTGCCGTCCGGCCGAATTTGCTTGCCGCCGATGAACAGCTTTGCCGTGCGGTCGATGGTCGAACCGTCCGCCTGCTCGACAGGCTGCGCCGAGATCGCCGCCGGCTTGATGACCGGGCCAAGCGGCAGTTTCGCCGCGAGATACTCGAACATGCCTTCCCGCCCGCCCTCGCGGCCGAAACCGCTCTCGCGGTAGCCGCCAAAACCACAGGCGGCGTCGAACATATTGGTGCCGTTGACCCAGACGACGCCGGCCTTCAGTTGCGGCGCGACATGCAAAGCGAGGTTGACGTTCTCGCTCCATACCGAGGCGGCGAGCCCGTAGCGCGTGTTGTTGGCGAGCTCGATTGCTTCCTCGGTGTTGCGGAAGGTCATGGTGGCCAGCACCGGGCCGAACACTTCCTCTTGAGCAAGAATATTAGCCGGCGAAACACCGGTGGCGAGTGTCGGCAGGTGATAATGGCCGGAGGACGGCAGCGCCGCATCCGGCTGCCAGCAGACGGCGCCTTGTCTGGCGCCTTCGGCGACCAGACCCTTGACCCGGTCGAGCTGGGTCAAATCGACCAGCGGGCCGATATCGGTGTTCTTGTCGAGCGGGCTGCCGACGCGCAGTCGGCTCATTCGCGTCTTGACCTTGGCGATCAGGGCGTCGGCGATGCCTTCCTGGACCAGCAGGCGCGAGCCGGCGCAGCAGACCTGGCCCTGGTTGAACCAGATGCCGTCGACCAGGCCTTCGACGGCGCTGTCGAGATCGGCGTCCTCGAAGACGATGAAGGCCGACTTGCCGCCGAGTTCCAGCGACAGTTTCTTGCCCGAGCCGGCGGTTGCCTTGCGGATGATCTTGCCGACCTCGGATGAGCCGGTGAAGGCGATCTTCTGGACGCCGGGATGGTTGACGATGGCGGCGCCCGCTTCCGGGCCGCCCTGAACGATGTTGACGACGCCTTTCGGCACGCCGGCGCGCTCGCAGATCTCGGCGAACAGGATTGATGTCAGCGGCGTAAACTCGGCCGGCTTCAGCACCACCGTACAACCCGCGGCGAGCGCCGGCGCGATCTTCCAGGCCAGCATCAGCAGCGGAAAGTTCCACGGGATGATCTGGCCGACGACGCCGACACCCTTGTGACCGGGGAAATCCCTGTCCAGCGCCTGCGCCCAGCCGGCATGGTGGATGAAATGACGGATCGCCAGCGGCACGTCGATGTCGCGGCTTTCGCGGATCGGCTTGCCGTTGTCGATTGTCTCAAGCACCGCGAACAGGCGCTGATGGCGCTGCATGGCACGGCCGATGGCATAAAGCACTTTCGCCCTGACATAGCCTGAACTGGCGCTCCACTTGGGCAACGCCTTGGCGGCCGCCGCAACCGCCGCGTCGATATCGGCGGCACTGGCGTCGGAGACTTTGGCCAGCAGCTTGCCGGAGGATGGCTCGCTTGTCTCGAAAGTCTTGCCGCCGGATGCGGCCTTCCAGGTACCATCGATGAACAACGCCTTGGAAAAGTCGCGGACGGCAAGCCAGGCATCGGCCTCGTTGCGGGCTTCCGGCGCCGGGCCGTAATCCATGGCGTGATAGCGGTCGAGAATGTTCATGGATCGCTCCAGATAATTGTCTTGGAAGGCGTTCTTTCGCGCCCCCCTCTGTCCTGCCGGACATCTCCCCCACGAGGGGGGAGATCGGCCTTCCCGCCTGTCGGTTCGCCTCCTGCAACCTCGGCAATTGGCGAAATCGTCGATGACGGCCAATCTCCCCACAAGTGGGGGAGATGTCCGGTAGGACAGAGGGGGGCGCGAGGGAACTCCACGTTCAAAGCTTTAGCCCGATCCCTATGCCATTGCGTGGCGATGATTGGCCGAATAGTGACCGGTCAAGTGATGTTCGAGCTGACGCTCGATGTCGGTCAAGAGGCTGGACGCACCGAAGCGGAACAGGTCCGGTTCCAGCCACGGCCGGCCGAGCTCTTCCTTCATCAGCACCAGCCAGTCGAGCGAAGCCTTGGCGATGGAAATGCCGCCGGCCGGCTTGAAGCCGATGAGATAGCCGGTTTCCTCGAAATAGGCCCTGATGGCGCGCACCATGGCGAGGCCGACGGGCAGCGTCGCGTTGACGCTTTCCTTGCCGGTCGAGGTCTTGATGAAATCGGCGCCGGCCATCATCGCCACCATCGAGGCCAGCATGACATTGCGCAGCGTCGCGAGGTCGCCCGTGCCGAGGATGACCTTCAGATGCGCATCGCCGCAGGCGGCGCGCATCGAGACGATCTCATTGTAGAGCTCCCGCCACTTGGCACCGAACACCAGGCCGCGCGGAATGACGACATCGATCTCGTCGGCGCCGTCGCGCACCGAAGCCTCGATCTCCTGCAGACGGGTGGTGAGCGGTGCAAGGCCATGCGGAAAGGCAGTGGAAACGGCGGCGACATGGATGCCGGTGCCGCGCACGGCCTCGACGGCGGTGGCGACGAAGGGATGGTAGACGCAGACGGCGGCCGGGTGGATCTTTTCATCGGCTATGCCGAGGCCTTCGACGATGTCGCGGCGGAACGGATTGATCGCCTTGGCGCAGAGCCGGCGCACGCGCTCCTCGGTGTCGTTGGAATTCAGCGTCGTCAGATCCATGCAGGCAACCGCGCGCAGCAGCCAGGCCGCCTGGTTGTCGGCCTTGATCGAGCGCCGCTTGGTCAGGCTGGCGACGCGCCGTTCCAGCGCCGAACGGTTGACGCTGCGCACCGATTCCATGAAGCCGAGGTCGAGCTTCATGCCGGGATTGCGCGCGATGCGATGGTCCGGCGGAACGGCTGTGTTGGCGGCGGCACGCGCGGGCAACGGTGTCACCTTGGTGCCGAGATCGGCTTCGCGGATTGTGCTGCTCATCTCCTGCCCTTTCATTCAGCGGCGTGCGCTTATGCCTTGGCGCGTATCGCTTTCCCAAGACCGCTCGACTCTTTTGGACGATACGCACGAAGATAGCTCGCGAAGTTATACTTCACGAGTCCTTTGGGCCGTCATAGCTGAAAAAGGCTACCGGAGCAGCTGATTTTTGACCGCATGGTCAAAATGTAAAATTAAGATGTCGCCGGCCCAGGCCTAGCCGACGAAGGCGCGCTCGACGACGAAGGTCGCCGGATGGCTCAGCGAGCCTTCGACGAAGCCGAGGCTTTCGGCCAGTTCCTTGACATCCTTCAGCATGTGCATCGAGCCGCAGATCATGATGCGGTCGGTTTCCGGATTGAGCTTGTCGATGCCGAGATCGCTGTAGAACTTGCCGGAGCCGATCAGCGCCGTGATGCGGCCCATACACGGCGATTCTTCGCGGGTCGTGGAATTGTAGAGCGTGACGCGGCCGGCGGTCAGCTCGCCGATCAACGGGTCGCTCTCCAGTGCAGCCACCAGCTCCTGCCCATAAGTCAGTTCGGCATTGTCGCGGCAAGTGTGGGTCAGGATCAGCTGATCGAACTTCTCGTAGGTATCGGGATCGCGCAGCAGGCTGGCGAAGGGCGCGATGCCAGTGCCGGTCGAGATCATGAACAGCCGCTTGGCGGGCGTCAGCGCGTCGATCACCAGCGTGCCGGTCGACTTCGGGCGCATGATGACCGTGTCGCCGACCTGGATCTTCTGCAATTCCGAGGTCAGCGGGCCGTCCGGCACCTTGATCGAGAAGAATTCCAGCTCTTCGTCCCAGGCCGGGCTTGCCACCGAATAGGCGCGGTATACCGGTTTCTCAGCATTGGGCAGGCCGATCATGACGAACTCGCCGGAGCGGAAGCGCAGCGACTGCGGACGGGTGATGCGGAACGAGAACAGCCGGTCGGTGTAGTGCTTCACCGAGACGACGGTTTCGGCGTAGACATTGGCCGGAATCGGGAATTGCAGCGGGCGGGCGCCGGCGATGTTGAGAGCGGATGTGGTGTTCATCAAATCCAACCTTCTGGCCCAACTGTGGATGCGGGCGCCAAACCTTCTCCTGCGCGCCCGAACCATTCAGGTCCCGGCGTGCTGTTCGCACAACCAAAGCGGCAAGCTCTTGTGTCCCGAATTTATTAGTATACAAACGATATTTGCGTCAAGATGCTACCTTAAAACAGCTTTCCAAACTGACGCATATCCGTAGTCCGCGCATTTCGGGTTTCGATGATGGAAGAGAATTTTTCGGCGCAAGCGCATGAATCCCTGGGAAATGTCGTTGCCGGTATCGATGTCGGCGGAACCTTCACCGATCTGCTCCTGATCGACGGACGCGATGGTGGCAGGGTGTATCTAGCCAAGACCCCGACCACGGTCGACAACCAGGCGTTCGGCGTCGTTTCGGCGCTCGGCGCCACCGGATTTGCGATCAACGGCATCGACCTGATCGTGCACGGCACGACCACTACCACCAATGCAGTGCTCGAACGCCGGCTGGCGAAGACCGGCATGATCACGACGCGGGGCTTTCGCGACGTGATCGAGCTTGGCCGGCGGACACGGCCGCAGGCCTATGGCATGACCGGCAGCTTCGTGCCGATCATTCCGCGCAATCTGAGGCTCGAAGTCTCGGAGCGCGTCGAAGCGTCGGGCGCGATCCGCACGCCGCTCGACGAAGCCGAAATGCGCGACGCCGTGCAGACGTTGATCGCGGCCGGCTGCGAATCCCTCGTCATCCATTTTCTGCATTCCTACGCCAACCCGACGCATGAGCGCCGCGCCGCCGAAATCGCCGCCGAACTCTGGCCGAACGGCTACATCACAGCAGGCCATGCGCTGCTGTCGGAAGCGCGCGAATTCGAGCGGGGCGTCACCGCCTCGGTCAACGCCTCCGTACAGCCGATCCTCGAGCGCTACGTCGAGCGGCTGCGCAAGGAATTGGGCGCAAAAGGTTATGCCCGCGACTTCCTGATCATGAACGGCAATGGCGGCATGATCTCGGCCCGTTTCGTCACACGTGAATCAGCCAAGACGGTGATGTCCGGTCCGGCCTCGGGTGTCATCGCCGCTGCCTATACGGGCAAGCGCGCCGGCTTCGAAAACCTCGTCACCTATGACATGGGCGGCACCTCCACCGACGTGGCGCTGATTCGCAATGCCGAGCCGGCTGTGTCGAACGAGATCGAGATCGAATACGCGATGCCGATCCACGTGCCGATGGTGGCGGTGCACACGGTCGGCGCCGGCGGCGGCTCGATCGCGCGCGTCGATGCGGCCGGCCTGATCCAGATCGGCCCGGAAAGTGCCGGCGCCAATCCGGGCCCGATCTGCTATGGACGCGGCGGCTTGGAGCCGACCATCACCGACGCCAATCTGGTGCTCGGCCGATTGGCGCCGAAGAAATTGCTGGCGGTCGAAAACCCGGTCACATCAGAGCGCGTCACCGGCATATTCGAGGACAAGATAGGCAAGGCGACCGGCCTGTCCGGGGTCGAGGCGGCTGGTGCGGTGCTGCGGCTCGGCAACATGAAGATGGCCGGCGCCATCCGCATGGTCTCCGTGTCGCGCGGCCACGATCCGCGCGATTTCGCGCTGTTCGCTTTCGGCGGCGCCGGTCCACTGCATGCCTCCGCCCTGGCGCGCGAACTCGGCCTGCCCAAGGTGCTGGTGCCGGCACGGCCCGGCATCACCAACGCGCTCGGCTGCGTCGTTGCCGATCTGCGCCATGACTTCGTCAACACGATCAATCAGCCTGTCGCGGTGCTCGACGAAGTTCAGCTTCACAACCTATTGGAACGGCACCGAAACGAAGGCGAAGAGCTGATCGGCAAGGAAGCGGTGAAGCCGGAGACGATCCGCGTCACCCATTCGGCCGACATGCAGTTCGTCGGCCAGACCCATATCATCAACGTGGCGCTGCCGTCGTCATCGGTGACGCGTGCAACGCTGCAGCAGCTTTTCGAAAAGGCCTATTTTGCCCGCTTCAAGGTCGAGCTGCCGGAAATCCGCGCCAATCTCGTCAATCTCAACACCTCGGTGACCGGCGTCAGGCCGGCGATCGATCTGTCGCGGTTGATCGATCCGGCGGGGCGCGCCAAGACGCTCGACGAGGCGCGGCGCGAGATCCGGCCGGTCTGGTACGCCGGCCAATGGCACGACACACCGGTGTATGCGCGTGAAAAGCTGCCGCTTGACGCGGTCATCGAAGGCCCGGCGATCCTCGAACAGATGGACGCCACCACCGTGCTCGAACCCGGCGACCGCGCCCGCTGCGACGCCGACGGCAACATCATCATCGACATTGGCGAGGCCTGATATGGCAAAACTCGACGCCATCACCCTTTCGGTCCTCCAGGCAGCGTTGCAGCAGGTCTGCGACGAGATGGACCTGACCTTTTCGCGCGCCGCCTTCTCGCCTGTGATCGCCGAGGCCAACGACCGCTCCGATGGCATCTATTCGGCCGTCGACGGTTCGCTGATCGCGCAAGGCAGCCAGGGCCTGCCAGTGTTCGTGGGCGTCATGCAGTATTCGACCAGGACGGTGATCGAGATGATCGCCGACGGCCGCTGCTTAGCCCCGGACCCGGGCGACATCTACATCGTCAACGATCCCTATCTCGGCGGCACCCATTTGATGGACGTGCGCTTCGCCATGCCGGTCTACCGGGACGGCAAGATTTTCTGCTGGCTGTCCAACACCGGCCACTGGCCCGACATTGGCGGCTCCGTGCCGGGCGGCTTTTCCGCGTCGGCGACCGCAGTCGAGCAGGAAGGGCTGCGGCTGCCGCCGGTCAAGCTGTTCAAGAAGGGCGTGCTCGATCCGGAAATCTACGCCATTATCTGCAACAACATCCGCGTCGCCGACCAGCGCATCGGCGACATCAGGGCCCAGGCCGCGGCGCTGCTGGTCGGCCAGGACCGGCTCAACGGAATCCTGGATCGTTACGGCGACGAAACTGTTGTCGAGGCGATCGCCGAATTGCGTCGCCGCGCGGCCGAGCAGATGCGCGCCAACATAGCGGCCATCCCCGACGGCACCTACAGTTCCGAGGCGTTCGTCGATTCCGACGGGGTGGTCAACGAGCCGCTGACCATCGCGCTCGCCATCGAGAAGCAGGGCGACACGCTGACCTTCGATTTCAACGGCTCGTCGAAGCCCTGCGCCGGACCGATGAATAGCGTACTGGCGACGACCCTGTCGTCGGTCTATCTCGCCATGCGCCACATTTTCCCCGATGTGCCGATCAGCGCCGGTGCGTTTGAACCGCTGATCGTCAAGCGCCCGGAAGGCACCTTCCTCGACGCCAAATACCCGCGTCCGGTTTCGGGCTGTGCTGCCGAAGTCTCGCAGCGCATCGCCGAGGCGGTGTTCGCGGCCATGGTGCAGGCATTGCCGGACAAGGTGACGGCGGCTCCGGCCGGCTCCAGCGGCAATTTCGCGCTCGGCGGCAACGACCCGGCGCGCGGCCGCGACTACGTCATGTACCAGATCTCCGGCGGCGGCTATGGCGGCAATTCAGGCCATGACGGCTTGACCAATGGCTGCTCGACCATCGGCATCTCCAAGTCGCCGCCGGTCGAGATCATGGAACAGGCATTCCCGGTGCTCTACCGCCACTATGCCTTGCGCGAAGGCTCGGGCGGCGCCGGCAAGCATCGCGGCGGCTTTGGCCTCGCTTATGAGGTTGAGATCCTGCGCGGCGACGCGCGCGCCTCCTTCGTCATGGATCACGGCCGTTCCGGCCCGCAAGGCGCACTCGGCGGTGAGGACGGCGCGGTCAACACCGTTACCGTTTTCCGCAATGGCGAGGAACATGTACCACTGCATCTGTCCAAGGAGCAGGACATCGCGCTGAAAGCGGGAGATCGGGTCAGGGTCGGCACGCCGGGTGGTGGCGGCTATGGCGATCCGCGCGAGCGGGATGCCGATCTGGTGCTGCGCGATGTGGCGCTGGGATATTATACGCCTGCGGAAGCCAGCGAAAAATTCGGCGTCGTCCTGTCGGTGGGCGAGCTCGCGGTCGACCGGAAGGCGACGGACAAGCAGCGCGCCCGCTAACAGCGAAACGACCGAAAAGACGGATGTTCGAGATCGCCGTTGAGCGCAAGAAGTCTACGGGCTTCAAGGCGCGCGGCGAAGACGGAAACGAGATGGACATCAAAGAGCCGGATGCCGCGACGCCGCTTCGCGGCTGCTTCGCCCGTGGACGACGAAGTTGGGGAAGCCTCGGCCAATCCCAGCTACCGGCTCCGCTTACCCCCGCCGATCCAGCTTCGCCACCAGCCTGTCCCCCACCCACTGGATGCCGCAGACCAGGATGATCAGCACGATGACCACGGCGATCATGACTGACGTCTCAAAACGCTGGTAGCCGTAGCGGATGGCGAGGTCGCCGAGACCGCCGGCGCCGATGGCGCCGGCCATGGCCGAGGCGCCGATCAGGGTCACCAGCGTCACCGTGAAGCCGGCGACGATGCCGGGCAGGGCTTCGGGTACCAGCACCTCGCGGATGATCGTCCAGCGGTTGCCGCCCATGGCGCGGGCCGCTTCGATCAAACCATGATCGACCTCGCGCAGCGACACTTCTGCGATGCGCGCGTAGTAGGGCGTGGCGGCGATCGACAGCGGCACGATCGCCGCCCATGTGCCGATCGAGGTGCCCACGATCAGTCGTGTCACCGGGATCAACGCCACCAGAAGGATGATGAAGGGCACCGAGCGGAAGCCGTTGATGACGGCGCCGAGCGCGCGGTTTACCCACAGGCTTTCGGCAATGCCGCCGCGTTCGGTGGCAATCAAGGCCAGGCCGAGCGGCAGGCCGAAGACCAGCGAGATGAGGCCGGAGGCGGCCGTCATCAGCACCGTCTCCCAGATCGAACGCAGCAGAAGCTCAAACAGGATTGGCGACATGGCCAAGCACCTCCACCCGCGCCTGGCGGGCCTTCAGGAATGTGATGATGCCGGCGAGATGGCTTGCATCGCTGCCGGGAACCGAAAGGAACAGCGTGCCGACCGGCTGCTGCTGGATGTGGTCGATGCCGCCATGGACGAGGCGGAAGGCACCTGGAACAGCCGTCGCAAGGTCGGACAGCAGCGGGCCGCTTGCCGCTTCGCCTGCCACATCGACGCGCAGGATCGTCTCCGCGCCGGCCGCCGGCAGCAGCCGGGCTGCCAGTTCGGCCGGAAGCTGCGGCCGGATGGCGCCGAGCAGGCTCCGCGTGATGTCGGAGCGCGGGTCGGCAAACACCGACCAGATCGGCCCTTCCTCGACGATGCGCCCGGCCTCGATCACTGCCACCCGGTCGGCGATCGAACGGATCACCTCCATTTCGTGGGTGATCAAAAGGATGGTCAGGCCAAGCCGCCGGTTGATGTCTTTCAGCAGGGCAAGGATCGACCGTGTCGTCTCCGGGTCGAGCGCCGAAGTGGCTTCATCCGACAAAAGCAGCGCGGGCCGTGCCGCAAGCGCCCTGGCGATGCCGACGCGCTGTTTCTGGCCGCCTGACAGCGAGGCCGGATAGGCTTTGGCTTTCTCCGACAGGCCGACGAGATCGAGCAGTTCGGCCGCGCGCGCCAGCCGCTCGGCCTTCGGGCGGCCTTCGATCTTGAGCGGCAGCGCCACATTGTCCTCGACGGTCTTGGCCGACAGCAGGTTGAAATGCTGGAAGATCATGCCGATGCGCCGGCGCAGCGGCTGCAGGTCGCGCTCGCCGAGCCGGCTGATCTCGCGGCCCTCGATGAACACGCCGCCGGAATCGGGCCGCTCCAGGCCGTTCAGGCAGCGGATCAGCGTCGATTTGCCGGCGCCGCTTCGACCGATAATGCCGAGGATTTCGCCCTTGCGCACCGTCAGCGAGATGCCGTCGAGCGCTGCCGTGACACCGAAGCGGCGCTTAAGCTCGACAAGGCGCACGACGTCTTGCTGTGTTGCGCTGGTCTGCCCCGCTGTCTCGACGGTTGAGGTAAAGTGCTGGTTCATGGGCGGATCCTGAAAATACGAGTGCGGCCCGCGCGTGGCACGGACCGCCTTGCTGTCGAAGCAGACGCTTGGGCGCCCCTGTATGTCCTCAATAGGCGCTGAGGCCGGTGCCCTTGTAGACCTTGTCGAACTCGGCTTTCACCGCCTCGTTCTGGTACGAAGCCACCAGCGTTTTTACCCAGGCCTCATTCTCGTTGCCGGACTTCACCGCGATGAAGTTGCGGTACGGATTGTCGGCGATGGGCTCCTGCGCGATGCGGTTTTCCGGCGTCAGGCCGCTTTTCAGCGCCCAGTCGGTGTTGACCACGGCAGCGTCGAGATCCTCCACCGAGCGTCCGACGATGCCTGCGTCCAGTTCCTTGATTTGGACCTTCTTGGGATTTTCCGCGATGTCGGCAGTGGTGGCCAATATGCCGGTGCCGTCTTTCAGCTTGACCACGCCTTCATTCTGCAAGACGCGCAGTGCCCGGCCTTCATTGGATGGGTCGTTCGGAACACCGATGACCGCGCCCTCCGGCAACTCGGCGACCTTGGTGTACTTCTTCGAGTAGAGGCCGATCGGCCATACGCCGGTATAGCCGACCCGGACGATGTGATAGCCTTGGGTCTTGATCTGGTTGTCGAGATAGGGCTGGTGCTGGAAGGCATTGGCGTCGATCTCGCCGCGCTCCAGCGCCTCGTTGGGTTGGGTGTAGTCGTTGAACACCACGGTCTCGACGGCGAGGCCCTTTTCGGCCGCCTGGGCGACGACGACCCGCCACACATCCTCGTCCTCGCCGCTGATGATGCCGACCTTGATCGCCTTCTTGTCTTCGGCGAACGACGCGCCGGGCGCCAACAGGCTGCCGATCGCGACGGCCGATGCGAACAGCAGAGCAAGGCCACTGCGCCGGCTTAGGGGTGACCAAAGGGAAGAGGGCAAAGTGTTTTTAAAGTCGGTCATGATTGATCTCTGCGGTTGTGAAGTCATCGCGGCCAGGCGGACTGCCTAAGCCTTGGTCACATCGTCATAAATTCTATCGATTATATCAAAGAACGCATTTCGCCGTTCCCACCACAGCCAGGAATATTCTCTCAAAAATTTCAACGAAGAGAGAACAGGACGGCTTCGGCCGATCGCAGCGGTGCACACAGCATCGACGACCCGCCGCCGTTTACGATTCTTTCGCACGAGTGGGAGATGCCCGGCCGCTGGTGGCGGAAGCAGTTGCGGGGGCGGTGACCGGATGATCATGGATGCGACCCTTGCGGCTCACGTCCGGTTTCCGACCACCACCCCGGCGCACGTTCCAGTGGCCGGCCATGATCCAGCCATGGCAACTTTTCGTGAAGCTGCACGGGTTGATCCGATAGCCTGCTTGCCTAGGTAAGGAAAGCGGCGGCGGCCATGCAAATCTCACAGTCGGTATGACATTTTCCTGGATTCGAAAGCTCGCCATTCCTGTTCTCTTCGCCGGTGTCCTGTCTTCCTGCGTCGTTCCCGACGATACGTCACGCGTGGCCAAGGTTGACCCCACCGCGGCGGCGGCCCGCAAGGAGATGGTCGGTCTCAGCGAAGCCGACGTTCGAATGTGCGCCGGGTTTCCGACCGCCACCGCGGACGCTGGCCGCTCGGGCCAGATCTGGACCTACAAGCGCATCGTTCAGCGCGGCAATCTCAGCATTGTCGTTCCAACCCTGGCGGTCGGCGCGATCCCGGCGGTCGGCGGCTCCGTCAATGTCGCTCCCGGCGGTTATTGCGACACGCAAATTCGCATGGTCGACGGCCGCGTTGCCGAAGTCGCCTACGCCGGCGACAACAATCTGCCGAACAGGCGCGACGCGCTTTGCGTCAGCACGGTGGATGCCTGTGTTGCCTATGCCCGCCAACGCAGTCCGAGGCCGGCAGCCAGATAGCGGCGGCAACGAAAACCGCGACGGCAGACCGTGGTGCTCGATCTGTTGAAGGAGTTGCAGCGCGCGTGCGGCGTCGCCATTCCTGTATCTCGATCTGTGTCTGCATTGTCGGCGGAATGGCGCCAAAGTGCGCCGCTTCGGCCATGAAATGCGCAATGGCCTCTTGCCGATCATGCTCATCTTCCTAATGTTCGTCTTGCCGATGATCGATCGTGGAGGGCCGGTCGGCTTCATCGTGATGGGAGGAAGTAGACCATGAAGGCATGCTATTTCGTTTCTGCCGCCCTTCTCGCCGCTGCTGCAAGCCCCGCCCCGGCTGCCGAGATTTCCGATGGCAAGGTCAAGATCGGTATCCTCAACGACCAGTCGGGCGTCTATGCCGATTTCGGCGGCAAATGGTCGGTCGAGGCCGCCAAGATGGCGGTCGAGGATTTCGGCGGCAAGGTGCAGGGAGCGCCGGTCGAAATCATCAGCGCCGACCACCAGAACAAGCCTGACATAGCCTCCAACATTGCGCGGCAGTGGTACGACACCGAACAGGTCGATGCCATCATGGAATTGACCACCTCTTCGGTGGCGCTCGCCGTCCAGGGGATTTCCAAGGAAAAGAAGAAGATCGACATCGTTACCGGCGCGGCGACAACGGAGCTGACCGGCAAGCAGTGCTCGCCCTACGGCTTCCACTGGGCCTATGACACCCACTCGCAGGCGGTGGGAACCGGCGGTTCTCTGGTGCAGCAGGGTGGCGACAGCTGGTTCTTCGTCACCGTCGACTATGCATTCGGCTATTCGCTGAAGGAGCAGACCGCGAAGTTCGTCGAAAGCCACGGCGGCAAGGTGCTGGGCGAAGTGCGTTATCCCCTGGGGGCGACCGATTATTCGTCCTTCCTGCTGCAGGCGCAATCGTCGGGCGCCAAGGTCATCGGGCTGGCCAATGCCGGCCTCGACACTTCCAACTCCATCAAACAGGCGGCCGAATTCGGCATCGTCCAGGGCGGCCAGCGTCTCGCCGCACTTCTCTTCACTCTGGCCGAGGTGCATGGGCTGGGCCTTCAGGCGGCGCAAGGCGTCGTGCTGACCGAGGGCTTTTACTGGGATCGCGATGACAAGAGCCGCGAATTCGCGCAGCGCTTTTCCAAACGCACGAACCGCATGCCGAACATGATCCAGGCAGCGACATATTCGGCGGTGACGCAATACCTCAAGGCGATCGACAAGGCCGGCACCGATGAGACCGAAGCCGTCGCCAAGCAACTGCATTCGATGCCGGTGAACGACGTTTTTACGGCCAACGGCAAGGTGCAGGCGGACGGCAACATGATCCACGACATGTATCTTTATCAGGTCAAGTCGCCAGCCGAGAGCACCAAGGAGTGGGACTATTACAAATACCTCGCCACCATTCCCGGCAACGAGGCCTTCCTCAGCGAGAAGGAAAGTGGCTGTTCGACGGCCAGCCAGTGATCGGCGCGGCCATGGCGCCGCCTGAGGTGAACGCGAACGAGCCGCATGTGGTGCTTTCCGCCCGCGGGTTGCGGCGCGACTTTGCAGGCTTCGTCGCCGTCAAAAATGTCGATCTCGATGTCCGCCATGGCAACATCCATGCGCTGATCGGACCCAACGGCGCCGGCAAGACGACCGTCTTCAATCTGCTCACCAAGTTCCTGGCGCCGACCAGCGGCAGGATCGAACTGCTCGGCCACGACATCACCCGAACCTCGCCGGCCAGGGTCGCGCGCATGGGTCTGGTGCGCTCGTTCCAGATATCGGCGATTTTTCCGCACCTCAGCGTACTCGACAATGTGCGCGTCGCGCTGCAGCGGCCGGGCGGGCTCAGCGTCCAGTTCTGGCTCTCGCTCGCGGCGCTCGATCGGCTGACGCCGCGCGCCGAGGAACTGCTGCGGTCGGTCGGTCTCGACGACGCCAGGAACAGGCTTGCCGGCGATCTTTCCTATGGCAGGAAACGCGTGCTCGAGATCGCCACGACACTGGCGCTCGATCCGAAAGTGCTGCTGCTGGATGAGCCGATGGCCGGCATGGGACATGAGGACGTGGCCACGGTTTCCGACCTCATCCGCTCGGTGGCACGGGATCGCGCCGTGCTGATGGTCGAGCACAATCTGACTGTCGTGGCCGACCTTTGCGACTGGATAACGGTCATGCAGCGTGGCGAGGTGCTGGCGGCCGGCGACTACGCCACCGTCAGCCGCGACGAACGCGTGAAGGTCGCTTATATGGGCACCGCCGATGAATAGCGCCGCGCCCCTGCTTGCGGTCAGCGGTCTCAACGCCTGGTATGGCGAGGGTCATGCGCTGCACGGCGTCGATCTGGAGGTGTTTGCCGGCGAGACGGTCACCCTGCTTGGCCGCAACGGCGTCGGCAAGACGACGACGCTTCGCTCCATCATGGGGCTCATCCGCAAGCGAACCGGCCGGATCGCTTTCGATGGCAAGGATCTGATGCGGGTGCCGCTGCACCGTACCGCCCATCACGGCATCGGCTTCGTGCCGGAGGAACGCGGCATCTTCTCGACGCTGACAGTCGACGAGAACCTGGTCCTGCCACCGGTCGTCGCCGAGGGGGGCATGAGCGCCGAGGAAATATTCCAACTCTTCCCCAATCTGAAGGAGCGGCGCAACAGTCCCGGCACCAGGCTGTCGGGCGGCGAGCAGCAGATGCTGGCGATTGCGCGCATGTTGAGAACCGGCGTGAAAATGCTGCTTCTCGATGAGCCGACGGAGGGTCTCGCCCCCGTCATCGTGCAGCGCATCGGCGAGTTGCTGGCGACGTTGAAAAAGCGCGGCATGACGATCCTGCTGGTCGAGCAGAACTTCCGCTTCGCCAGCCGCGTTGCCGACCGTTTCTATCTGATGGAGCACGGCAAGGTCGTGGCAGGATTTCCGGTCGGCGAACTGCCGGACCGCATGACGCTGCTGCACGAAGTCCTGGGTGTATGATGGCGCCATGACGATGATCTTCGGAATCCCCGTTCAGGCCTTCCTCGGCCAGTTGCTGGTCGGGCTGATCAACGGCTCGTTCTACGCCATGCTGAGCCTCGGCCTGGCCGTCATATTCGGCCTGCTGCGCGTCATCAATTTCGCCCATGGCGCCCAGTATATGTTCGGTGCCTTCGTCGGTTATCTGCTTCTCACCCATCTCGGCATCGGCTATTGGCCCGCTTTGATCCTCGCGCCGCTGATCGTCGGCGTCTTCGGCATCGTCGTCGAGCGCCTGGCACTGTCGAGGCTGTACGATCTCGATCCGCTCTACGGCCTGCTCTTCACCTTCGCTCTCGCGCTCGTGCTCGAAGGCATATTCCGCTACTATTACGGCGTCTCGGGAAACGCCTACGCCGTGCCGCCGCTGCTTTCCGGCGGCACCAATCTCGGCTTCATGTTCCTGCCCAACTATCGCGGCTGGGTGGTGGTCGCCTCGCTGATCGTCTGCTTCGGGACCTGGGCGCTGATCGAGAAGACCAGGCTGGGGTCGTACCTGCGCGCGGCAACCGAGAACCCCCGTCTCGTCCAGGCTTTCGGCGTCAACGTGCCGTTGCTGCTGACGCTGACCTATGGCCTCGGTTCAGCGCTTGCCGGGCTTGCCGGTATTCTGGCAGCACCCGTCTACCAGGTGAGCCCGCTAATGGGATCGGATCTCATCATTGTCGTCTTCGCGGTCGTCGTGGTCGGCGGCATGGGATCGATCCTCGGCGCGATCGTCACCGGCTACATGCTCGGCCTCGCCGAAGGCCTGACCAAGGTCTTTTACCCCGAGGCTTCCAACCTGGTGGTCTTCGTCATCATGGCAATCGTGCTTTTGGTCCGGCCTGCCGGCCTGTTCGGAAGGGACGCCTGAGATGCCGGGAGAGACATCCGAGATGTCGGAAGCGAGATCCGACGTGGCTGACCTGACGCTTCGCGAAACATCGGCCAGGACCTCGGCAAGGCTTGAATGGACGCTGGTCGGGCTCGGCATCGTGGCGCTGCTGGTTGCGCCTTTCCTGATCTATCCGATCTTCCTGATGAAGATGCTGTGTTTCGCGCTGTTTGCCTGCGCGTTCAATCTTCTGCTCGGCTATACCGGGCTCCTGTCGTTCGGCCACGCCACCTTCTTTGGCGGCGCCGCCTACTTCACCGCGCATGCCGTCAAGGTCTGGGGCTGGCCGCCGGAAGCGGGCATCCTGCTTGGCATGGCAGGCGCGGCCCTGCTCGGCCTTGTCATGGGCTTTTTCGCCATTCGCCGGCAAGGCATCTATTTCGCCATGATCACGCTGGCGCTGTCGCAGATGTTCTTCTTCTTCTGCGTGCAGGCGCCCTTCACGCAAGGCGAGGATGGCATCCAAGGTGTTCCCCGCGGCATCCTGCTTGGCATCCTCGACCTGAATGTCTCGCTGAACATGTATTATTTCGTGCTTGTCGTATTCCTGGTCGGCGTCTTCGCCATCTGGCGCATCGTCAATTCGCCGTTCGGCATGATCCTGCGCTCGATCCGGGAAAACGAAAACCGCGCCATTTCGCTGGGCTATTCCGTCGCCAACTACAAGCTGGGCGCCTTCGTCATGTCGGCGGCGCTGGCCGGGCTGGCCGGCTCGCTCAAGGCGATCGTCTTCCAGTTCGCCACGCTCACCGACGTCACCTGGCAGATGTCGGGCGAAGTGATCCTGATGACGCTTCTCGGCGGCACCGGCACGATGGTCGGGCCGATGATCGGCGCCAGCCTGGTCATCGGACTGGAAAACACCCTTGCCACCTCCGGCTTTCCGGTGACCATCGCCACCGGGCTGATCTTCATGGTGTGCGTGCTGATCTTCCGGCGCGGCATCGTCGGTGAATTTTACGCGCGGGTGATCAGGCGGGCGGGGAAGGAGTGATCAGTTCCGGATAGGTTTGGATGCGGTCCAGCGGTCCTGAAGGATCTGCAGGACGCGTTGCGCCCGACCATGCTGTTCATTAGCAACGATCTGCTCTTCGCGACCTCCTCAGGAGCTCGGAAGGCCAGCCCTCGACAGCATTTCAAGGAATCTCGCGTGATGATGATCCTTCACATAGCGCGGCACAAAGCCGGGGCAGACATTACCCAGGTTGAGATGCGGAAGTTGTGACAGGCAATGATGGATGGCCCGCGAGGCCTCTTCGTTGTTTCCGGTTGCCGACGCGGCAGCAGCCCAGTAGAGGGCGCCGCGAACGAATCCCGGCTTTGTCCTAACCACCCTGCGTGCGGCTTCGAGCGCCCGCCGATCGTCTCCGCCGGCGAACAGTGCAACAGCCAGGCCATGGTGACGCCAGAAGTCGATGACGTCATGCGTTCCGAGCCGGATTGCCTCGTTGGCTTCACGCACTGCTTCACCGACCTGTCCGCGCAACGCGAAGAGCATCGAAATGTCGCCATGGCCGGTCGGATAGCTCGGGTTGAGGCTGATCGCATGTTGGCACTCGGCGATCGCCTCGTCGATGCGACCGGAACTTTCGAGAGCGAATGACAGGATGCAGCGGGCAATTTCGTCGTCAGGAACTGCCCGTACCGCTGCTTCCGCAAGCTCGACCGCACGCTCGATCTGCCCTGGCTCCCGGGGCAGCGAGCCAAACGCCACGCCCATGGAAATTACGATCGAGAGCGTTCGCTTCGCACGAGCGTTGTCGGGACCTATCGCGACAGCCTTCTCGGCAAGCTCTATCCCGACCAACAGCGAATCCCGGGTCATTTCAAAATATTTCATGAGAGCTTCGTTCACCAACCTGCGCACTTCCGGGGGACCGGGCGGGCTCTTGTCGCGGACTTTCCAGTTGGTCAGTTGAAGGTCGAGGATCACGGCCAGAACAACCGATTGTGCGATCCTGTCCTGGAATTCGAGCGCGTTCTCGGAGTGGCCGTCGAACTTCTGGGCCCAGACGTTATGGCCGCCGGCGGCATCGACAAGCTGGATGTTCACCCTCAGCCCATTGCCGGATCTCTGGACGCTACCGCTGAGCACATATTGCGCCCGAAGCATGCCCGGGATTTTGGTTTCTTCGGCAGGGCCGTTCTTCTCCACGGGTGGAAATGCGGAAAGCACGATATAGTCGGCGACCTCGGAGAGGGCCGTGGTGATGTCCTGGACGAGTCCCTTGGCGAAAAAATCGTCGCCCTGCTTTCCGGTCAGATTGATAAAGTCGGCAACGCTGATGGATGGGCGCCCGAGGCGCTGGCTGGCTGGAACAGCATTTGCCGGCTGGGCATTTGAGGCCGTATCGGCGGCAGACAGAACGGATTGCCAAAGCGCTCGTGTCTGCGGGCCGACGTCGACGCCGAATTCCTTCTTCAGCATGCTTCTGCAAGCCTCGTATGTCCTAATCGCCCTGTCGTGTTGACCACATGCGAGGAGCAATTCCATCTTGAGCCGGTAGGATTCTTCCCGCGTCGGCTCCATGGCCAGAACACGATCGACCAGGATGACCCCGGTTTCCGCGTCGACGAGGCGGGCCAATTTTTCGAAGGCCTCAAGTGCGCGGCTCAGCAGCCTGTCGCGTTCGGATGCGACCCAGTCATCGAACCCACTGCTTCCCAGATAAAGCCCGTCGAGGAACGGCCCGGTGTAGTTCGCCAGAGCCTTTTCGAGTTCCTGCACGGAACGGGCCGAGAGGCCTGCTTCGAATTCCTCCACGTCAACTCGAACCGCGTCTGGCGCGAGGCCGATTAGGTCCCCGCGGGAATGGATAAGATCCACACCTGCGCGTGACAGATCCCGACGCAGGACACTGAGCGTTTGCCGCAGGCTATTACGCGAGTGTTCGCTATCGCTGTCACCCCAAAACAGATCAGCCAGTCTCTCCCGTGTCGCCACCATGCCTGGACACCGGGCCAGATAGGCAATGATCGCAGGACCTCTTTTCCCTGTCAGCCGGAGCGGATCCGCCGATCCATTTTCGATCCGGAAACCACCGAAGAGTGAGATTATATTGGCGCCACTGCCCTCATTTTGCATTTGCTCTTCCAGCCTGACGAAATTCTAACTCAAAACTAACGCTTCGGAACTCTAGCGCCCCGCACTCAAGCGCTGTCGTGACGCAAGGTCAATTAGCCTTCGCTGAATTAGGGCCAACCGAGTCAGCAACAGGCTTTGGCTCGAGGGGGTGGCGGGTGTCCAAGACTAGAGCCAATTTGCTGCTGCTGTTTGCAGCCGCTTTGTGGGGCCTCGGCAATGTCGCGCAAAAGACGGTGCTTGCTCATCTCGACCCGCTAAGTGCCGTCGGCCTGCGCTGCCTGATCGGTGGGCTGCTTGTGCTGCCTTTCGTCTTGACCGAAAGGCGACTGCCCGCCGGGCCGGGCTATCTTTCCAGCCTGGCCATGGTGGGCGTTCTGTTTGCCATCTCCATCACGCTTCAGCAGCTTTGCTATCTCGGCGCCACGGTCACGAATGCAAGCTTCCTGGTGAGCACGGCAACGGTGATGACACCACTGGCCGCCTGGCTGCTCATCGGCGAACGTCCGACAGCGAGCCTCACCGCTGCCGCCGGGCTGACCGTGGTCGGTGCCATGCTCTTGTCCGGCGGGATCGCCGGTCTCAGCAGCGGTGATCTCACCGCCATCCTGTCGGCTGGCTGCTATGCGCTCTGGATGGTCGAGCTTGGTCGGCACATGCAGGCTCATGCGCGGCCGTTCACTGCCGCGGCGACACAGTTCCTCGGCGCCGCCGCCTTCGCCCTGCCGCTCGGGGCACTGCAAGGCAACCTGTCGCTGGCCGCAGCATTTGCAGCCGGTCCGGAACTGGCGGTCCTCGGCGTATTCTCCACCGCAATCGCTTTCGGCATGCAGATTGCCGCCCAGCGCTTCACCTCCGCCAGTCATGCCGCTGTGATCGTCAGTGCCGAAAGCGTCTTCGGCGCCCTCGGCGCGGCGATCTTCCTCGGCGAGCGGAATTCGCCCACGGGTGCACTGGGTGCTGCCATCATTCTCGGTGCGATCCTGTGCGTCGCAATGTCGAACCGAACGCCGCAGGCATGCGCGCCCTTGTTGGCCCGCCCGGTTCAACCCTTCGACGCGGCCTTTGCCATTGGCGCTACTCCAGCAGGCTGGCCGGGCGATCGTGCCGCCGCCAATTCAGGTCCAATGGAGGAATGTGATGACCCTTGCGGTTGATGCGAACGTATTCCCAACCCGACGGCCGCCCAGCACGACAGCAGCGGCCGGCTTTCGCCGGCAGGTTCGGCGATCGACCAGAGAAACGGCAAGACGGATCAATTCGTATTTGAGAGTGGCGGGGACACTTGCCGCTTCGGTGTTTTGGGGACTGCAGGCACACGCAGCCGACGTTGATGTTGCCGTTGTATTCGCTGTCGACTTCTCGTCCTCGATCGATCCAGAGATTGCCGATCTACAGCGTGAGGGTCATGCCGCGGCGCTCACTTCGCCAGAGATCATCGCGGCCATCACGCGGAACTACGTTGGCTGCATCAGTGTGGCCTACTTTGAATGGTCGAGTCCCGGGCACACACGCATTGTGCTGCCGTGGACAAGCATCTGCGGGCTGGAGGATGCCAGAGCGGCCGCGTCGGTGATCAGCAAGAAAGGCGATACCGGCTTTACCCGTAGAGGGCGAAGAGGAACATCCGTTTCCTCCGCTATTGACGTCGGTAGTCTTCTGCTCGACCAGTTTCCGGGAAAGGCGGCCAAGAAAGTAATCGACATCTCCTCCAACGGCGAGAACAACGATGGGCTTCCTGTTCAACCGAGCAGGCTGAACGCCATTGCCAAGGGGTATACGATCAACGCGATCGCCATTCCAACGCAAGATGAGAATCCCGATCAACCGTTGGCATCTTACTTTGCCAAATCGGTCATTGGCGGTTCGCAAGCCTTCGTCATAACGCCGAAGGGGCCAAACGACTACGCGATTGCCCTTCGCCGCAAGCTGGTCACCGAAGTAAGCATGGACGTCGGCCGACAGTTCCCGCCACCGGCCGATGATCGCACTTCAAGCCAGTGATCCCGGAACCTTGAGGAGAGTTGAGCCTAAGCCGGCCTGTCCCGAGCTGGGCGGTATTGGTCGACGATCGCAACGGCTCCGTAAGTAAAGTGGTCGTTAGCCGTTGCAGCGGATGCCGCCATCAACCAGAGCGCGCCCCTGCACATCATTGGGACAGAGCAGCGGCTTCAAGGCCTAGACGCTCCGCGCCCCTCAGCCATAACACCCGCGCTCCACCGCCAGCCGCCGCACCAGCGCCAGCACGGCGTCGATGGTCGGCGTCGGTCTGTCCGTCAGCCGGCCGAGTTCCTGGACGGCCGTCACCAGCGCGTCGATTTCCATCGGCCGCCCGCGCTCGAGATCCTGCAGCATCGAGGTCTTGTGCCCGCCGACATCGCCGGCGCCCTTGATGCGCCGGTCGACCGCTATGGGAAAACGCACGCCGAGGCTTTCGCCGATCGCTTGCGCCTCCAGCATCATTGTGCGGGCGAGCGTGCGGGTGCCCTCATCGGCGACGATCGCCGCCAGCGTGCTGCCGGTCAGCGCCGAGATCGGATTGAAGGAGAGATTGCCCCACAGCTTCACCCAGATCTCGCTGCGGATGTCGTCGCGCACCGGCGCCTGCAAGCCGGCCTTGACCATTTCGTCGGCCAGAAGCGTGACCCGTTCGCTGCGCTCGTCGGAGGGTTCGCCGAGCGAGAAGCGCTTGCCCTCGACATGGCGGATGAGGCCGGGGTCGTCGACTTCGACGGCGGGATAGACGACCGAGCCGATGACGCGCTGCGGTCCGATCCGTTGCCAGATCGCGCCGCCGGGATCGACTGCGCTCAGCCTAGTGCCTTCGAGCGGCCCGCCAACGCCATGGAAATACCACCACGGCACGCCGTTCTGCATGGTGACGACTGATGTGTGGTCCCCAAGCAGCGGCGCGATCTGGTCGAGGGCTGACGTGAGGGAGTGAGCCTTCAGCGCCAGCACGACATAGTCCTGGGCGCCAAGTTCCCCTGCCTTGGCGGCGGCCCGGACGGGGACCGAAATTTCCCGGCCATCCTCGATCAGGCGCAGGCCATTTGCCTTGATCGCTTCCAGATGGGCGCCGCGCGCGACGATCGAAAGATCGGTCCGCCCAGTGATGGCAAGCTTGGCCGCGAGATAGCCGCCGATCGCGCCAGCGCCGAAGATGGTGATCTTCATCGTCAAAGCCCGAGTTTGGCGGCGAGGCCGATGCGTTGCAATTTGCCGGTCGCGCCCTTGGGGATCTCTGCCAGGATCAGGATCTTGCGCGGCACCTTGAAGTCGGCAAGCCGCGTCGCGGCATAGAGGCGGATGTCGCCCTCGGTGGCAATGGTACCGTCGCGCAGCACCACCGCCGCCGCCACCTCCTCGCCAAGCTTGTCATGCGGCATGGCGAAGGTGACGACCTGCGCCACCGCCGGATGATCCATCAGCACATCGTCGACCTCGAGCGGCGAGATCTTTTCGCCACCGCGATTGATGATCTCCTTGAGCCGCCCGGTGACGCGCAAATATCCGTCCTCGTCCAGCACGCCCTGGTCGCCGGTGTGGAACCAGCCATGCGCGAAAGCCGTGGCGTTGGCATCCGGGTTCTTCTCGTAGCCGGCGGTCACATTGGGCCCGCGAATGACGATCTCGCCGGTCTCGCCGGCCTCGAGCAGCCGCCCGTCGGGCGCCATGACTGCCACGTCCGGACCGGCGGAGGCACCGACGCTGCCCGGTTTGCGCTGGCCCGGCGGCAGCCGATTCGACGCCATCTGGTGCGCCGCCTCGGTCATCCCGTAGGATTCGATCACGGGACAGCCGAAGGTCGCCTCGAGTTCGGCCATCACTTGCGCCGGCAAAGACGCCGAGGACGAACGGATGAAGCGCAGGCGCGCTGCCGCCAGCACCTCGGCATTGCGCGCCGCCCGTGGCAGGATCGCCTGGTGCATGGTCGGCACCGCCGTGTACCAGCTCGGTTGGGCCTCGCTCAGCCACTGGTAGAAGCGCAGCGCATTGAAGCCTGGCGTGCAGAAGATGCTGCCGCCTGACGCCAGCGACGACAGCACGGCCGCGATCAGGCCGTGAATGTGGAACAGCGGCATGATGTTGAGACAACGGTCATCGGCCGTCAGGCCAAGCGTCGCGCCGATGTGGGCGGCGGAGGCCGCGATGTTGGCATGGCTGAGCGGCACCAGTTTTGGACGCGATGTCGTGCCGGAGGTGTGCAGCAGCAGCGCGATGTCGCCCTCCTGCGCCATGTCAGGGGCTGCCGGCGGTGCGACCGCCGCGCCTTCGATCGTGAAGCTGCCGGCGGGCGCGTCAGGCTGCGCGACAAGCCGCAGCACGCCGATGCCGAGGCGTTCGGCCACCGTCACCGCCGGTCCGGTCTCGCCCTCCGCGACCAGGATCGCCTTGGCGCCGATGTCGGTCAGGTAGAAATCAAGCTCGTCGGCCCGGTAGGCGGGATTGAGTGGCGCCGTCGAGGCGGCGGCCGCCACCGCGACGAAGGCGGTGGCCATCTCGGGTCCGTTCGGCAACACGATGGCCACCCTGTCGCCTCGGCCGATGCCGCGCGCATTCAGCTGTTTCGCCGTGTCGGCGATCAGGTTGCGCAAACCGCCATGGGTGAGCGTCGCCCTGTCGGGCGCCGAAATCGCCGGCGCATCATCGGCGCCGGCGGCGAGACGACGGGAGAGGTCTTTGGGATTTGCAATACTGGTCATGATCACCGGTTGGATTTCGAACGACTATTGGCGGGAGCCTCGCTAACGGGCTTGGCTCGATATGGGATACGCCATTGGACAACGGATCGCCTCAGTAGCCAAGCGCCAAACCATCCTTGCGCGGATCGGAGGCGCCGGTCAGCGTCCCTTTCTCCCAATCGATCAAAACCGCCTGTCCGCCGCCAAGCGGATGATGCGGCTCGGTGACGCGGTGGCCGCGCCGGCGCAGGCCCTCGATCGCATCGCCGGGAATGCCACGCTCGGCCTCCACCGCATCATCATTGTAGAACACCCGCGGGGCATCCAGTGCCTGCTGCGGGTCCATGCCGAAGTCGAGCATGTTGGTGAGCAGGTGGACATGCCCGAACGGCTGATAGCCGCCGCCCATGACGCCGAACGGCATCACGACCCGGCCGTTCTTCGTCGCCATGCCGGGCATGATCGTGTGCATCGGCCGCTTGCCGGGCGCGATTGCGTTCGGGTGCGCCGGATCGAGGCGGAAGCTCGAGCCGCGGTTCTGCAGCACGATGCCGGTCTTCGGGCTGACCACGCCGCTGCCAAACGAATAGTAGGTCGAGTTGATGAAGGAGACGGCGTTGCGGTCGCGGTCAACGATGGAGATGTAGACCGTGTCGCTGCCTGGCAATTCCACGCGCGGCAGATGCGTCATGGCGCGGTCGCGGTCGATCTCGGCGCGCAGCCGGTCGGCATAGGCGCCGGACAGGAGCTGCTTGACCGGCACCGGGACATGATCCTGGTCGCCGACGTAGCGGTCGCGGTCGCGATAGGCCAGCCGCCCGGCCTCGATCTCCAGATGCAGGCGCTCGGCGCCATTGGGGTCGAGCCCGCCGAGCTTGAACCCCGACAGCACATTCAGCATCAAGAGCGCCGTCAGCCCCTGATTGTTCGGCGGCATCTGGTGGATGTCATGGCCGCCATAGGAGGCGCTGACCGGCGCCACATAGTCGCCTCTGGTCGCGGCGAAATCCTCGGCCGAATGCAGCCCGCCCAATTCGTTGAGCCGGCTCACCATATCGTCGGCGACGGCACCCTCGTAGAATCCGGCGCGGCCCTGCCGGGCGATGATGCGCAAGGTGGCCGCCAGTTCCGGTTGGCGGTGGACATCGCCGGCCTGCGGCGCCTTGCCGCCGGGCAGGAAGATGCGCGCGGCATGCTCGTCGACCGAAAGGTCGGTCTCGGGTTCGGCCCAGTCGAAGGCGACGCGGTCGTGCACGACATAGCCGTTTTCGGCATAGTGGATGGCAGGCGCCAGCGCTTCGGCCAGGCCCTTGCGGCCATGATCCTCCAGCAGGCGGCTCCAGGCATCGACGGCGCCCGGCACGGTGACCGCATGCGGGCCCTGCAGTGGGATGCGGTCGAAGCCTTTTTCCAGATACCAGTCGACTGTCGCCTTGGCTGGCGCCCGGCCGGAGCCATTGAAGGCCAGCACATTGCCTTGTCCCGCCGGGCAGTAAAGCACGAAACAGTCGCCGCCGATGCCGGTCGACTGCGGCTCGACCACCGCCTGCACCGCGGCGGCGCAGACCGCGGCATCCATGGCGTTGCCGCCCGAGCGCAGCATGTCGATCGCGGCAAGGGTGGCAAGCGGATGCGAGGTCGCTGCCATCGCCTCCGTCGCACGAACCGGCGAGCGGCCGGGAAACTGGAAATCACGCATTCTGTCTGGATATCCCTTGGTCACATCTGCGAATTGGTCACTTCTGCGAATTGGTCGTCTGAATTCAATGCCGCCGCCCGAATATCTGCGCAACCGACAACAGCGCGACCGAGAGCACGATCAGGCAGGTCGAGATGGCGGCGATCGTCGGGTCGATCTGGTCGCGCAGCGCATTGAACATGCGGCGCGTCAACGTCGTCGTCTCGCCGCCGGATATGAACAGCGAAACCACAACTTCGTCGAAGGAGGTGATGAAGGCAAACAGCGCGCCGGAGACGACCGAGAAGCGGATCTGCGGCATGGTCACCTGCCAGAAGGCGGCGACACGTCCGGCGCCGAGGCTGCGCGCCACCCGCTCCTGGTTCATGTCGTAGGAACGCAGGCCCGACAGCACCGTCAGCACCACCAGCGGCAAGGCCTGCACCGTATGCGCGATGACCAGCCCGGTCAGCGTGTTGTTGAGCCCGATCCGCGCATAGAGGAAGAAGGTGCCGATGCCGATCAGGATCACCGGGACGATCAGCGACGCCGTCAGCAGCGCGTTGATGGTGCCGTTGAAGCGCAGCGTACCCCTGTTGATCGCGTAGGCTGCGGCGGTGCCGAGCGGTGTCGCGACGAGCACTGTCATGACAGCCACCTTGACTGAGACGATCGTGGCATCGCGCCATTCCACCGACTGGAAATAGGTCTGGTACCAGCGCAGCGACCATTGCTGCGGCGGGAACTGCAGCAGCGTCGAGTCCGAGAACGACATGATGACGATGATGATCGATGGCGCGATCAGGAAGAGAAGCACGAGGCCGCCGAGCCCATGGAGCCACAGCCGTTGCCGGTGCGAGATCGGCAGGCCGACATCCCCACTCATCGTGAACTCCACACACCTGTGGCGCGCGCGCCGAGCAGCCACTGGAACAGGCCGAGAAGCGCCAGCGTGACCACCAGCAGCACCACGCCAAGCGCGGCGCCCGCTCCCCAGTTGGAATAGAGGCTGGTGGTCTGTTCCATGCGCATCGCCCACATGATCACCTTGCCGCCGCCCATCAGCGCCGGCGTGACGAAGAAGCCCAGGCACAACACGAAGACGATGACCACGCCCGAGGCGAGGCCGGGCAGCGACAGCGGAAAGAAAATCTGCCGGAAGGTGGCGGCCGGGCCGGCGCCAAGGTTCATTCCGGCGCGCAGGCAGTCGGTATCGATGGTTTTCATCGAGGCGTAAAGCGGCAGCACCAGGAACGGCAGCAATATATGCGTCATGCCGATGACGACGCCCGACAGATTGTTGGCGAGCGACAGCGGCTGGCTGATGACGCCGAGGTCGATCAGCCAGCTGTTGATCAGCCCCTTGCGCTGCAGGATCACAAGCCAGGCATAGGTGCGTACCAGCACCGATGTCCAGAATGGCAGGATGACGAAGATCAGGCAGACCGATGCCGCCCGGCGCGGCAGTTGCGACAGCATATAGGCCAGGGGATAGCCGAGCAGCACGCAAGCGCCGGTGACGATGAAGGCCACCTTGAATGTGGTGACGAACGTCTTGATGTAGGAGGCCTGCTCGAAGAAGCGCGCATAGTTGGCGGCACTAAAGGCGCCGGCCTCGTCGAACAGCGACAGCCAGAACAGCCAGCCGATCGGCACGATGATGATGGCGGAGACGAGCAACAGGCTTGGCGACAGCAGCGCCAGCAGCCGCAACGACTCGCGCCGCGCATCGGTTCGCAGCGCCTGTGTGTTCAGGACCTTATCCGCGCGGCCAGTCTCTTCCATGAGGGCGGGCTGCGCGCTCATCAATCCGTTGCCACCAGGACGGTGTCCCGCGCATCGAGGCCGAGGCTTATCCGCTGGCCGGGAGCAGGCATTCTGGCCAGCACATCGCTGCGGCAATAGTCACGCAACGTTAGCTGGCGGCCATCGCGCAGCATTGCATAGCAGACGAAGCTGTCGCCCTGATAGATGATGTCGCTGAGCGTCGCATCGAGCACATTGACGCCGCTTGCCGGTTCGTCACTTGTCACCAACCGCAGCTTCTCCGGCCGCACCACAATCAGGTGCTGGCCCGATACAGGCGCCGGCGCTGCGGTGTGGATTCGCCTGTCCTCGTACCAGGCGGAGCCGTTGCGGCACTCGACGGGAATGAAGTTCGACTCGCCGATGAAGCCGGCTACAAACCGCGTCCGCGGCATGGCGTAGAGGATTTCCGGCCGGTCGAGCTGCTCGATGCGGCCGGCATTCATGACGGCAATGCGGTCCGACATGGTGATGGCTTCGCGCTGGTCGTGCGTGACATAGACCGTGGTCATGCCGAGCCGCCGGTGCAGGCTGCGCAGCTCGATCTGCATATGCTCGCGCAGGCCCTTGTCGAGCGCCGACAGGGGTTCGTCCATCAGCACGATGCGCGGCTCGAAGACGATGGCGCGCGCCAGCGCCACGCGCTGGCGCTGCCCGCCAGAGAGCTGGTCGACCCGGCGCTCGCCCAGGCCCTGCAGCTTCACCAGATCGAGCGCCTTCTCGACACGCTCGGCCGCCTCGGCGGCGGCGACGCCGCGCTGCTTCAGCGGAAAGGCGATGTTGTGAAAGACGTTCATATGCGGAAACAGCGCATAGTTCTGGAACACCATGCCGATGTTGCGCTTGTGTGGCGGCGTGGTGATGATCTCGTCGGTGCCGACCTTGATCGAGCCGGCATTGGCCCGCACGAAGCCGGCCAGGATCATCAGCAGCGTCGTCTTTCCGGAACCGGAAGGGCCGAGCAGCGTCAGGAATTCGCCGGCTTCGACATCGAGGTTCAGGTCGCGCAGCACCGGCACGCTGCCAAATCGTTTCTCGATCCGGCGCATGCCGATCGGCAGCGCGGATGGCGCAATGGACAAAATCATCGTCTCCTGAAGGCTGAGGCGGCAGAAGCAGGGCGAAGCACCGCCCTGCCGCGGTTTGGGTTGTGGCCGCGGCCTATTGCTGGACCAGATTGTTGAACTTTTCCGTCGCCTCGACCAGATTGTCGCGCCAGAACTCGGCGTCCTGCAGCGCCTGCTTCTTGACGTTTTCGGGCGCCGAATTGATGTCCTTGATCCTCTCCTGCGGGATCTTGCCGGTCTCGAAAGCCTTTTCGTTGACCGGCCCATTATCGACATAGAGCGGCAGATTGGCCTGCAATTGCGGGCTGACGAACATCGCCAGCGCCTTCATGGCCGCTTCCTTGTTCTTTGCACCCTTGGGAATGACCATGCAGTCGGCGGTCAGCACGCCCTGGTCGAAGGAGAAGCTGACCGGCGCACCCTGCTTCTTCAAGGTGCCGGCGCGGCCGTTCCAGATGCTCGCCATGTCGACTTCACCATCCTTGACCAGCTGCATAGCCTGGGCGCCGGAGGTCCACCAGGCATCGATATGGCCGCGGATCTTGTCGACGGATTTCAAGGCACCGTCGATATCGACCGGATAGACCTTGTCGATCGGAATGCCTTCGGCAAGTGCCGCGACGCTCAGCGTTTCCGTCGCCTGGCTGCCGCTCAGCGCGCGACGTCCCGGAAATTTCTCCACGTTCCAGAAATCGGCCCATGTCTTCGGCCCTTTGTCGCCGAAGACATCGGTCCGGTAGATGAGCACGACCGATGTGTAGGAAATGCCGACCCAGTCGTCATGGACCAGCTTCGGATTGATGCCGCTCTTGTCGATGATGCCGTAGTCGAGCTTCTCGAACAGCCCTTCCTTCGAGCCGCGCGCGCATTCGTCGGCGCCGAGCTCCGTGATGTCCCACTTCACCGCATTGCCGGTCACCTGCAGCCGCACATCGTCGAGGCCGTTGGTGGTGTCTTCCTTGATGGTGATGCCGAGCGCATCGGCGGTCGGCTTGAAGAACGCCTTGGTCTGCGCCTCCTGATAGGTGCCGCCCCACGAGGCAACGGTGATGGTGTCGCCCGCCATTGCGGGGGCAGCGAGCGAGGCAATGAGGCCGGCAACCGCAACAACGCTAACGCTTCTTGTCCTGTTCATTTTCGGCTCTCCAACCGGTGTTCCCATTTGTTTTTGATTTCGCATGCTATCTTGTATACAATTTTGAGTGTAGCTTGGGGATAGGCGATGTCAACACCGTCCTGCACGATCGGATTGTCCGCGCTTCGTGCCGGACAGATGGCGAGAGATGGCCTCGTCGGAGACGTGGCAAATTACGCCGACTGCGACTACAGCTATGCGTGTTCCGGCTGAAAGACCGGAGAGAACTGGGAATGGAAGCTTGGCCAAGGAAACCAAAAATACGTTGCGCGACTCGGCCTATTCCTCGCTCAAGGCGATGATCGTAACCGGCCAGATTCCGCCGGGCTCGCGCGTAACCGAAAACGACATCGCCGCGAAGCTCAATGTCAGCCGCACCCCGGTGCGCGAGGCCTTCAACCGCCTCGAGCGCGACGGCCTGGTCACCGGCCGGCCGCGTCAGGGCTATGTCGTCACCGAGTTCGACATCAACATGTTCCGCGAGGCCTTCGAGATCCGCGAACTGCTCGATGGCCATGCGACGGAACTGGCCGCGACCGCAGCCTCCGAACAGGACAAGGCGCGGCTGCGCGCCATGCTGGTCGAATGCGAGCGGCTGGCCGCCATTCCGGACCGCACCAACAGGGAAAAGTTCCAGGAACTGGAAGTCGGCATCGACCTGCACCGCGTCATCGCCGAAATCAGCGGCAATGTCATGCTGCACGGCATGCTCTGCGGCATCCTCGACAAGTGCCAGCATTATGTCTGGACAGAACTCCTGTGGCTGGACGAATGGAAGATCGCCCGCGACGAGCACGCCGAAATTGTCGAGGCGATCTGCGCCGGCGACGCCGCCCGCGCCGGCACCCTGGCCCGCGCCCATGTGCGCGCATCGCGCGACAATGTCTTGCGCCTGCTGCAGGCCAAGTCGGACTATCGGAATTTCCTCGCCAAGGCGTCTTGAGGAACCACCTGGACGCTACTGATGCGCCGCGGGCCTGAGCCGTTCCCTCAGCCGGGAGATTCCAAGGGCATCATAGTCATGGGATGATCAGTGTGTGGTGGGATCAATCTGGCGGAGGCGCGAGCGCGCTTCAGCCACATTTTTTTGCTCGGATCTGATCCGGCAGCACAGGGCAAGGCTGATGCCAACGCCACGCTCCTCGTCCAGCATCTCGTTCGCTCGCTTGAGAAAGACTTCCGCCCGCTTGACGCGCTGCCTGGCTCTCGCCAGTTCCAGTTCCAGATGGTCGTGCATTATTCCGCACCCTTGAGGTTTGCGGTCCCTTCATGGGAAAACCGCTGCTGAGCGGTTTGGTTCCCGCCGATTGGCGGATGTGCCGATCGACGTTCAGCCCTTGCGCTCCTGCAGGCTGTTGCCGCTGTCGACCACCAGCAGGGCGCCGTTGACATAGCTGGCGCGTTCCGAGGCCAGGAACATCACCGCTGCGGCCACTTCGTCGGGTCGCCCGGCTCGCGCCGGCGGCGTATGCAGGGCAGCTTGCCGCTCCATCTCGCTCGACGAACCCGTTTCGATCCAGCCGGGGGCCACGGCGTTGGCCGTAATGCCGCTTTTCGCCACTTCCAGCGCCAGCGCGCGCGTCAGGCCGACCATGCCGGCCTTGGCGGCGGAATAGGCTGATGTGCCTTCGAAAGACACCAGCGGCCCGGTGACCGATGTCACATTGACGATGCGCCCGTAGCCCGCTTCGACCATCGCCGGCAGGAACGCACGGGTGACCAGAAACGCGGTCTTCAAGCTGACGTCGATCCCCTGATCCCAGTCGGCCTCGGTCATGGCTAGAAACGCCTTGTCGACCGATGGCGATGCCAGCGAGCCCATGCCGGCATTGTTGACCAGTATATCGACCGTGCCGACATCCGCCCGCAGCCGCGCGACATCGGCGGCTTTGGTGAGATCGGCAATTGCGGCGTTCGCATCGATGCCTTCGGCACTAAGCTCGGCGGCGCGATCGAGCACACGCGCACTGGCGCCGGTGAGGAAAACCGCGTGGCCGGCACGGCCGAGTTGCCGGGCAATGGCAAAGCCGATGCCGTCGGCCGCACCGGCCCCGGTGATTAAGGCGCGCTTGATATGGGTAGGAGGATGGGTCAAATCAGGCTCCACTGGTTTCCGCCTGTTCCCCTACTGTCGCAATCAACGAACCATAGTCCATGGATGAATTCGGCGCGCCGTCGCAGGTGATGATGAGAACTATGTCTACGCTATAGCCCTCCAAAGTGACACTCGGAAGCAGACCGGAACTTGCTGAAATCACGGCGAGTTTCCGGCCGCCTCCTCCCACGCCGTCAAAAGGCTGGAAGAAAATCTGTTGGACGTCTTCGCTGCCATGGCCCCATCCTCTTGAGAGCCAAGCTTGGCGCGGCTCATCCCAGATTCGACAGTCTCATGCGACGGTTCTCATCCACGCCAGGAAGGACTCTATCACCGCGGATCTCGGACTGTGGGGCATCCATACGATATAAAAGCTGTAGCCTGGCAAGGATAATTGATGCGCTTTGACGAGCGAGCCGTTTTCCAGTTCACGGCCAACCACGACGTCACTACAGATCGCAATGCCTTGCCCGGCGACAACCGCATCGATCGCATGCAGTTCCTCGCGGAAGCTCAAATCCCAAGCTTTGTGCGGGATTAGGTCTGGATCGATTGAACGCGCCGTCGCTAGCCACCGGGGCCAGGTGGGAGCGTCCGGATCCCGGTTCATCCAGTCGAAATGGATCAACGGATAACGCAGGAGATCAGCAGCACGCTCAATCGTTCGCCCGTCGCTTGCCAATAATCGGGGACTGCATATGGGAAAGAAGGAATCACGGCATATCTCCTGCGCGGCAAAGCCCAAAGGCGAGCGACGTGTGTAGCGGATCGCTACATCTGCGGCGCCGGCGCGTAAATCGAGTACTGCGTCCGTCCCGATGATATCCAGCGGTACGGCCGGGTTGGCCTCTCGCCATTTAGGCAATCGAGGCACCAGCCATCGACTCGCGAAAGCGTTTGGGCTTGTCACCCGCAATGGCGCTTGAAAATCCGGCTCGGTGACTGCGGCAAGGGAGCCGGAGAGAAGATCAAAGCCGTTGCGGAGTATAGGAAACAGTCGCGTTCCCGCACCCGTCAACACGAGCGGGCGCGGTCGGCGCTGGAACAGCTTGCGACCGCATATCTCTTCCAACAAGCGGACTTGGTGACTGATCGCTGTCGGCGTCACGCCGAGTTCCGCCGCTGCGGCTTTGAAGCTGCCGTGCCGAGCGACGGCCTCGAAGGCGTGCAAGGCGCGGAGAGGCGGGCAGTTTCTCATGCCGGCAGTGTAGATGAGTTCCTCTCATCTAGCAGCTAAGAATTTCGCTTTTGCAGAAGGTTGCGTTTCTGTGAGACCATGGTCCTGCCAGAACCGAGGGCGATACCGATGGAGATTCCGCGACAGACCGAGGCGCTATTGGGCCGATCCCACTCTCCGAGTGCGGCGATTGAACAGCTCCGGCAAGGCTTGCGGGGCGAACTGGTGTTGCCGACGGACGCTACCTACGACCAGGCGCGCGGAGTCTGGAACGGGGCGATAGACAAACACCCTGCTGCAATTGTCTTTTGCGCCGATCCCGCTGACGTCGTCCATGCCGTGACCTATGCCAGGTCACAAGGCTGTCTCGTGGCGGTTCGCAGCGGCGGCCACAACGTCGCCGGTCTGTGCGTCTGCGACGATGGGATGGTGATTGATCTATCACGCATGAAGAAGATCGCAGTCGATCCTGGGCGTCTCATTGCCAGGGCCGAAGCTGGTCTGACCCTCGGCGAGTTCGACGCAGCCACGTTGGCCCACGGCCTTGCGACGACCATGGGCGTCAACAGCGACACTGGTATTGCCGGCCTCACGCTGGGTGGAGGCTTCGGCAAGCTCGGACGAAAGCACGGCCTGAGTTGCGATAATTTGATCGCGGCTGAAATTGTCACGGCCGACGGACGGCTGTTGCGAACAAGCGCCAGCGAGTATCCCGAACTGTTCTGGGCCTTGCGAGGGGGCGGGGGCAATTTCGGCATCGTGACGACGTTCGAATACCGGCTGCACCCGCTTAGCCCGAACCTTCTCGTGGGCTCGGTGCTTCACGATTACGATCATGCGCGCGAGGCCATGCGGTTTTACGATGGATTCTCCCGCGACGCACCGGACGAGGTGAGCGTCGATGCCGCGCTCGTCACGCTGCCCTCGGGCGAGCGTGCCTTCAGCATCTCGGCTTGCTATGTCGGGTCGCCCGAAGCGGGCGAACCAGTCATCGCACCGCTGATGAAATTCGGATCCCCCATCGACAGTCGCCTTCAAGCCATTCCTTATCTTCAGATCCAATCGGCCGCCGACAGCCTCTTTCCACGCGGGCGACGCTATTACTGGAAAGCGCAGTTCATGCGGGAGATCAGCGATGGCGCGATCGAGGCCCTGCTCGACGCTTACGCGCGGGCTCCCAATCGCTCCTCTCTGTTGGTTTTCCAGCAGGTGGGCGGCGCGATCGCTCGCGTGCCCGCATCGCACTCGCCCTACGCCAATCGCGATGCGGCCTTTGACTGCTTCCCGATCGCGATCTGGGACGATCTGGCCGATGACGAGGCAAATACCCGCTGGGCGCGCGACCTGTGGAATGCGGTCAGACCATTCTCGACCGGTGGCGTCTATGCCAACAATCTCGGTGATGAAGGTGACGAGCGCGTGCGTGATGCCTACGGCGCCAATTATGCGCGCCTCGCTTCTATCAAGAAGCAATACGACCCGACCAATTTCTTTCGATTGAATCAGAACATCAGGCCTGAATAGTTCGGAACAAACATAACGGGGAACCGTGCGCCGTCGCTGGACGATCCTTGCTGTCCTGTTTGTCGCCCGCGCCGCAATGGCGTTTCAGTTTCAGAGCGTCGGTGCCGTCGCGCCTCTTATCAGCGATAGCGTCGGAGCGAGCCTGGCCGACATCGGCATTCTAATCGGCCTCTATCTTGCACCGGGAGTCGCATTGGCCCTGCCTGGCGCGACCATCGGCCAGCGCTATGGCGATAAGGCGACCGTTCTTGCCGGGCTCCTGATGATGCTGGCGGGTGAAATGCTGATGGCGGCATCGCCGTTCTGGAGCCTGCAGGTCGGCGGTCGATTGATAAGCGGCACTGGCGGCGTTCTCCTGAACGTCCTGATGACCAAGATGGTCGCCGACTGGTTTGCCGGCCGGGAAATCGCAACCGCCATGGCCATCTACATCAACTCGTGGCCAGCAGGCATCGCTATCGCTCTCATGCTGCTGCCGGCAATCGCAACGACATTCGGAGTGACCGCCGTGGCCATTGCCGTTTCGGTCCTGGTCATCGTCGGCATCGGCCTGATGACCTTCATCTACCGCACCCCGGAGGTACTGCCCGCTGGTGGCGTCGAACGCTCTGGCATTTCGCGGGCGACAACCTATGCCCTTATTGCCGCCGGCCTGATCTGGTGCCTCTACAATGTCGGCTTCGCAATGGTCTTCAGCTTCGGGCCGTCAATGCTCGTCGAGCGCGGGTGGTCCAACTCTGCGGCGGGATCGACGATCAGCGTCGTGCTTTGGCTGGCCACGCTTTCGGTCCCCCTGGGTGGCTTCCTGACCGATCGCACCAAGCGTGGCGGCGTGGTTCTCGCCACGGGCTGTGTAGGCTTTGCATTTCTGATGCTCCTTCTGTCGAGAAGCGGACCAGTGTTTGCCCTCATCATCGCCATGGGGATCGCAGGCGGGTTGCCCGGCGGCGCGATCATGAGCTTGCCGACGCGCGTGCTCAACCAGAAGACGCGCTCGATCGGGATGGGGGTGTTCTACACCGTCTACTATGCCGGCATGCTGGCTGGGCCGACGATCGGCGGCAAACTTGCAACCTGGGCCGGCACCTCGGCCGCCGCGCTCGATTTCGGCGCTGCCGTGCTCCTCCTTTGCCCTCTCCTCCTTTGGTCATTCCACCGGATCAGCCGCCTCCCACAGACGATGGTAGTTACATCCAGGCAAGGCGGCTAGCCGTGCTGGGACCGCCGTATGCTCGATGATGGGAAACGGCGGTCTCTGGCGTTCGCAAATCAGGACTATTTAGAGTCAAATGGCGCGCCCGAAGAGATTCGAACTCCTGACCCCCAGATTCGTAGTCTGGTGCTCTATCCAGCTGAGCTACGGGCGCGCATCAGGCCATGCTTTCCATGGCCCCGCGATCCGATCGTGAAAGACCGGCCGCGACGAGACGTGTTCCCTAGCGACTGAATTTCGGAAAAGCAAGCCGATCCGGCAAAAGTTTTGTCGCAGGCGTGTCATCCGGCAATGATGGCCCGTTTCCCAGCGCCTCAAAACCACCAAAGCGCATCGTGTCCGGGCGGCCTCAAGCGATGCGCTTCCGATGCATGACGTGCCCATGGCCGGAAACGCCGCCTTCGGGTGACATGTTTCTGCAAGGAAATGGAGGAAAGGTCAGTGGCCGGGGCAAAACAGCGCCGATCCGTCATGCCGGACGGCGCAGGCCGTTGCTGCGGGCCTGGTCGAGCCGTGCCGGCTGGTCGGGAATGGTGACCGCGAATGTGGTGCGCCCGCCAATGCTCTCGACCAGCTCCACCGTGCCGCCATGCGCCCGGATGAGTTCGTGCGCAATCGCCAGTCCAAGGCCGGTGCCGCCGCTGCGGGCCGAGCCGCGGAACGCCGCGAACAGGTTCTCCCGCGCCTTGGGCGGCAGGCCCGGTCCGGTGTCGCTGACGGCGATGCGGCTGACACTGCCGAGGCGCACGGCCGACACCGCCAGGCGGCGCACCAGGGCGCTTTCACTGTCTGCTGCCATCGCCTGCACGGAATTCCGGCACAGATTGGTGAGCACGCGGAACAGCTGATCGGAATCGGCGTCCACCTCGAAGGTCGGCTCGACGGAATTGACGAACTCGATGCCCTGCCCGATGTCGAGCAGGCCGTGCACGTCCTCGACCAGCTGGCGCAGCCTCAAGCGTCGGCGCGCCGGTGGCGGCTCCTGCGTGCGGCCATAGGCGAGCACGCCTTCGGAATAGGAGACGGCTCGGTCGAGCGCGCGCAGCAGTTTCGGCGCGAAGGCCTGCACGGTCGGGTCCTTGACCAGGCGGAGGCGGTCCGACATCAGCTGCGCCGAGGCCAGGATGTTGCGCATGTCATGGTTGATCTTGGAGACGGCAAGGCCGAGGTCGGCAAGGTGCTTCTGCTCGGAGAGCATCTTTTGCAGCCGTTCCTGCATCTGCGACAGTTCGCGCTCGGCAACGCCGATCTCGTCGGCGCGGGCGGCCGGGTGGATGATGCGCCCGGGATCGTCGGGCGCTTCCGAAAAGGACAGCATCGAGCGCGTCATCGTCCGGATCGGGCCGATCATGATCAGGTCGATCGCGGCATAGACCAGCATTGCGGTGAACAGCGAGATCAGCAGCGAGACGAAGGCGACGTTGCGCGAGTATCGCAGCATCGCATTGCGCAGACTGTTGTCCGGCATGATCAGCTCGAACTCCTTATCGGAGTCGCCGACAGGCCCGAAAACGCGCAGCATTCGGTCACCGCCGAAAAACAGCGTGTCGAGCGCGCCGGTCATGCCCTTGATCATGCCGATGCCGGCGATATCGATGTGTTCGTCGACCTTCGGCGGCATTTCGGCCACCACCAGCAGCCGCGAGACGCCACCGTCGCGCACCGCGATCGCCTTGGCGCCGATCGCCATCAGCACGTCGTTCTGGGCCGTGCGTGACAGCGAGGTGGGCTCGCCCTGCACCAGCACGATCGACACCGCCGCAGCCGTGCTCAGCCGCTCCTTCAGCCAGTTCAGCCGGTAGCTGGCGATCCAGGGCAGGAAGATCAGCACTTCGGCCAAAAGCACGAAAACGATGGTGAGCAGCAGCAGCTTGGTCGACAGGCCGCGCGACAGCGGCACCGTGCGCACGGCAATTGGCGCCGCCGTGCCGGTCCCTTCCTGCGCCTGTATGGTTTCGCTCATGCGGTCCATGTCTTCACAATCACTTGATCAACGCAGATTAGGCGATTACGGCTTTTTTGCCAATTTCATCCTTGTCGGAAACATAAACCGGCCTGAACGACGACAGGCTTCCACCCGACGACGCCGGATTGACTTCCAAAAGCCTTCTTTCTATAAGCCCGCACACGCTCGGGCCATTCGTCCCGGCGCGGTTTCGATCGCGCCGAAAACGGCCCGGCAAAGCTCCTGTTACACAGTGACAGAATCAAGAAGGGCCGCACCCCGCGGTATTAAAACAAATGAAGCGTACCTACCAACCGTCCAAACTCGTCCGCAAACGTCGGCACGGCTTTCGTGCCCGCATGGCCACCAAGGGTGGTCGCGGCGTCGTCGCAGCTCGCCGCAATCGCGGCCGCAAGCGGCTCAGCGCCTGAACGGAAGACGAGATCGTTGCCCGCAACCGGCAAGCCAGTGGGACCAAATCCCCAGCGGCTTCTGAAGCGCGCGGAATTCCTGGCCGTCCGTCGTGGTGAAAAGCGACGTGGGCGGCTTTTTCTCGTTGAAGTTCTCGACCGCGGCGACGGCCTGTCGCCGCGCGTCGGTTACACCGTCACCAAGAAGGTCGGCAATGCGGTTATCCGCAACCGCGTCCGGCGGCGGCTGCGAGAAGCCGTCCGTACACACGCTGCATGTGACATGGCGCCTGGCAATGACTATGTCATCGTCGGGCGCGAAGACGTGCTTACCATTCCGTTCGGCCAGTTGAAGGCCGAACTCTCCCGCCGATTGCGCGGAACACGATAGGCCAAGGGCTTTCGATGGAAAACAACCGGAATTTCTTCATCACCATCGCATTGTCGGTGCTGATCCTGGCCGTATGGCAATATTTTTACGTGTTGCCGCGCAGCGAGCAGCAGCGCGAGGCGGCCCGCGTCGAACAGCAGCGCATCGAGGAGCAGAAGAAGGCCGCCGGCACAAATCCCGGCACCGATACCGGAACGCCCGCTGCTCCTGGCGCCATTCCGAACGCACCCGGCACCGATGCCGTGACGCCGGCCGGCCGCGAACAGGCGCTGGCCACGACGACCCGCGCCAAGATCGATACGCCGAGCCTCGAGGGTTCGATCAACCTGACCGGCGCCCGTCTCGACGACCTCAAGCTCAAGCACTACACCGAGACGGTCGACAAGAACTCGCCCGAGATCAGCCTGCTCAACCCGGCGGCACTTCCCAACGGCTATTATGCCGAGATCGGCTTCGTCGGCAACGACAAGACCGGCGCGGTGCCTGGTCCGGAGACGGTTTGGACCGTCGACGGCAATGCGACGCTGACGCCGTCGACGCCGGTCACCCTGACCTATTCGAACGACAAGGGCCTGACCTTCAAGCGCACCTTTTCCGTTGACACCAACTACATGTTCACGGTTTCCGACACGGTGCAGAATGCGGGCACGGCTGCCGTCTCGCTGTCCAATTACGGCCGCGTAACCCGGTTCGACAAGCCGCTCGTTGCCAGCACCTATGTGCTGCATGAGGGCTTGATCGGCTTCACCGGCACCGAAGGCCTGCAGGAACACAAATACGCGTCCATCGAAAAGGACAAGCAGGCCACGCCGGGCAAGTCGACCGACGGCTGGCTTGGCATCACCGACAAATACTGGGCGGTGACGCTGGTGCCGACGGAGAAGCAGCCGTTCCAGCCGCGCTACGCCTATTTCGAGGACGGCCGCCATCGCTACCAGTCTGACTTCCTGACCGATCCGATCACAGTCGCCGCCGGCCAGTCGGCGACGGTGGAGAGCGAAATCTTCGCCGGCGCCAAGGAAGTTGCCAAGATCAACGCCTATGCGGAAGACCGTCACATCAAGCGGTTCGACCTGTTGATCGACTGGGGCTGGTTCCACTTCATCACCAAGCCGATGTTCTGGCTGATCGACACGCTCTACAAATTCTTCGGCAATTTCGGCCTGGCGATCCTCGCCACCACCGTCATCGTCAAAGCCATCTTCTTCCCGCTCGCCAACAAGTCCTATGCGTCGATGGCGAACATGAAAAAGGTGCAGCCGAAAATGCTCGAAATCCGCGAGAAATACGCGGACGACAAGATGAAGCAGCAGCAGGCGATGATGGAGCTGTACAAGACCGAGAAGATCAATCCGCTCGCCGGCTGCTGGCCGGTGGCGCTGCAGATCCCGGTCTTCTTCTCGCTCTACAAGGTGCTCTACATCACCATCGAGATGCGGCACGCGCCGTTCTTCGGCTGGATCCAGGATCTGGCGGCACCCGATCCGACCTCGATCTTCAACCTGTTCGGCCTCGTTCCGCTCACGCTGCCGCACATGCTGATGATCGGTGTCTGGCCGCTGATCATGGGCGTCACCATGTTCCTGCAGATGCGCATGAACCCGACGCCGCCGGATCCGACGCAGGCCGCGATCTTCACCTGGATGCCGGTCATCTTCACCTTCATGATGGCGGGTTTCCCGGCCGGCCTCGTCATCTACTGGGCCTGGAACAACACGCTGTCGATCCTCCAGCAGGGCGTGATCATGAAGCGCCAGGGCGCCAAGATCGAGCTGTGGGACAATCTGGTTGCGCTGTTCCGAAAGAAACCGTCGCCGGCAGAATAGCAGGCGTTGCCTACGCGAAATCAAAAGCCCCGGTCAGTTCATTGCCCGGGGCTTTTTTGTCGGCGAGGCATCCCATTCCGACCGATTTCCAATCTGCGGCGAAACTTTGGCCTGACGCACCTCGTAACTGCGCTTTGCCATTCCCTGCGGCATGCGCTTCGGCACGCCTTTGCACAGGCCATGGATTGCGGCCACCGTGTTTTCGCGACGGCGGCAAGATACCCTTGCCAAGACGGCTTCCGGCGCAAAGGCGCCGGTGTTTGGGAGGCCGTAGCGGCAGACCGGGGTCCTGTCGGCCTCCACGGGGCCCCGGTTCTTTTGCTTGGACTCGAAGATCTGTAGGGTTTGGCTTGTCGACGCCGACTGCTCCAGGAGATCGCTTCTTGGCGGCGCTGTCATGGACCTTGGCCTATGGCGACGGCAAATGAGCAAAGCCGCCATCGAAAGCTCGCTCGTCAGCCGATTGGTGCTATAGGGCGGATCACGCTATTTTGGACAGGCGCATGCGGATTTCGGATGCGTCTGGCGGCCATTTTTTTGACGGATCTCGACATGGACGGACCCAACCCCAACATCAAGCACCCGATCCCGATGCACACGCGTGTCGGGTTCCTTAAGGGGCTGGTGAGCGCGCCGAACATCGAGATCGGCGATTACACCTATTATGACGATCCCGATGGGCCGGACAAATTCGCCGAGAAATGCGTGCTGCATCATTATCCGTTCATCGGCGACAAACTCATCATCGGCAGGTTCTGCGCCATCGCCGAAGGCGCGCGCTTCATCATGAACGGCGCCAACCACGCCATGTCCGGTTTTTCGACCTACCCGTTCAACATTTTCGGCCATGGCTGGGAAAAGGGTTTTGACCCGGCGACTTGGTCCAAGGAAGTGCGCGGCGACACAATCGTCGGCAACGACGTTTGGATCGGCATGGAGGCGGTGATCCTGCCCGGCGTTACGATCGGCCATGGCGCCATCATTGCCGCGAAGTCGGTGGTCACGCACGACGTGCCATCTTATGCGATCGTCGCAGGCAATGCGGCCAAGGTGGTGAAGATGCGTTTCGACGACCGCACGATCAGGCGGCTGCTGGCAGTGGCGTGGTGGGACTGGCCGGTGGACAAGATCAGCCGCAACCTCGATGCTATCCGGGGTGCCAATATTTCTCTTCTGGAGGCAGCAGCTTGAACGCTCTGAACAGCAGCACGATCGGCACCGAACTGTTTACGCGGGGATGGGTATTCATCCGCGGCGTGCCGGCAATGAAATTCCTGCCGCCGGAAGGGCCGCCGGAAATCGCCTTTGCCGGCCGCTCGAATGTCGGCAAGTCGTCGCTGATCAACGCGCTGGTCAACCAGAAGGGGTTGGCCCGCACCTCCAACACGCCGGGACGCACGCAGGAACTCAACTATTTCGTGCCGGACGGTTTTTCGGGCGAGGGCGCCGACCTGCCGCCCTTGGCGCTTGTCGACATGCCGGGTTACGGCTACGCCACGGCACCGAAGGAGAAGGTAGACGAGTGGACCAAGCTGGTCTTCGACTATCTAAAGGGCCGCGTCACGCTGAAGCGGGTCTATGTGCTGATCGACGCCCGACACGGCATCAAGGCCAAGGACGATGAAGTGCTGTCGCTGCTCGACAAGGCGGCCGTGTCCTATCAGATCGTGCTGACCAAGACCGACAAGATCAAGGCTGCCGGCGTGCCGCGGCTGATCGAGGAGACGCTGGCAAAGATCAAGAAGCGGCCGGCAGCGTTTCCGTTCGTTCTGGCGACATCTTCGGAAAAGGCCGAGGGCCTGCAGGAATTGCAGGCCGCGATAGTGCTTGCGGCCAATGGCGGATAGAACAATTCCCAAAGCGCATAGCGCCTTCCCTTAGGAATTGCGCGGAAACAAAAATGCTAAGGCTTGGCCTCGATGGCAATCGTCTGATGGCTTTCTTCCGCCACGAGCCTTTCGGTGCCGTAAGCCTTCAGGAACATGCTGACGCCTGACGTGACGATGTGGTCGATCTCGTCCTGCGACGGGGCCTTGGTTCGGTAGGCGAAGATGCACTGGCGGAACAGACTGGCCAAGCACAGTTCAGTGAACTGATAGGCGGCGAGATCGACATCATCGATCCGCAACAGGCCGCGCTCGATGGCAGCATTGAGAAAGGCCACGACCTTGTCGTGACCGCGCTTGGGTCCACGTTCGTAAAAACGCGCGCCCATGTCGGGAATCCGGTCGGATGCGCCGATCACCGTACGCTGTGCCTGGATGACCTTGGCTGATGTGATCTTGAGCGCCAGCACCTTGCCGAACTTCACCAGTGTCTGGCGAAGGTCGTCGGATTTCTCCAGCATGTCGTACATGTTCTTGAAGATGCTGCCGCGCTCTTCCTCGATCAGCGCTTCGAACAGCTCTTCCTTGTTGGCGAAGTAGACATAGATCGTGCCCTTGGAGACACCGGCCTCGCGGGTGATGTCGTTCATCGACGCAGCTTCGAAGCCCTTGTCTATGAAGACACGCCGGGCCCCATCGATGATCTGGCTACGCTTGACCGGGTCCTGCCCTGCCGCCGGGCGACCACGGCGCAAGCTGTCCAGCAAATCGCCACACTGGTCGGTTTCGACGTTGGGCAGAGTCTCGGCCATAAAGGTCACACCTCGAAAATAATTCGAACCATCCGGTTCGATTGCACTTGATATGGTCCTCTTTACGCGCTATGTCAACGTCCTGATCGAACCGAACGGTTCAGTACTATTACATTAGAGAGATGTCATGTCCTCGAACGCGCCAACATCAGCCGAAGTCCGTCCCTTCCCCAACGCCAAGGTCGCGCCAGCGACGGAAGCACCTGAAATACCAGTCCAGCCCGCGGTATCGCCGCCGCCGACAGAGGCTCCGGCCAAGAAGAAGCGCTCGGTGCGCTCCTTTCTACTGCCCGTCATCGGCGTTGCCTTGCTGGGTGCCGGCGCCTGGTACGGTTACGACTACTTGACCACGGGCCGCTTCATGATCTCGACGGACGATGCCTATGTACAGGCCGATATGGCGTTCATATCGCCCAAGATTTCCGGCTATGTCGATCAGGTCAAGGTCGGCGAGAACCAGCTGGTCAAGGCCGGCGACCCACTGCTCGTCGTTGATGATGGCGACTATAAAATAGCTGTCGCCCAGGCCGAGGCGCAGATGGCCACGTTGAGCAAGACGCTCGACCGTATCGACGCCCAGACCGAGGCGGCGCGCGCCTCGTTGCAGCAGGCCCAGGCGCAGAAGGTCGCCGACCGTGCCTCTGCCGACAATGCGGCCAAAGTCGCGGCGCGCGCCTCGCAGCTGCTCAAGACGCATGTCGGCACGCAGGCGCAACTGGACGACGCCCAGACGGCAGTCCAGCAGGCCGACGCAGCCCTTGTCGGCGCCGACGCGCAGATCGCCGCGGCGCAGGCCAATATCGGCGTGCTGCAGGCGCAGCGCGCCGAATCGGCAAGCACGCTCGCATCCTTGCAGCTCAGCCACGACAAGGCCCTGCGGGATCTTTCCTTCACCGTGCTCAAGGCGCCTTATGACGGTGTCGTCGGCAACCGTTCCGTGGAGCAGGGCGATCTCGTCAGCCCCGGCCAGAAGCTTGCCGTCATCGTGCCGATGGACAAGCTCTACATCGTCGCCAACTTCAAGGAGACGCAGCTTGCCCGGCTGGTGCCCGGCGAGAAGGTCAAGATCTCGGTCGATGCGACCGACGGCCAGGACTTCGAGGGAACCGTCTCGTCGCTCGCGCCGGCTTCCGGTGCCGTGTTCTCGCTGCTGCCGCCCGAAAACGCCACCGGCAACTTCACCAAGGTCGTGCAGCGCGTTCCGGTCCGCATCGACGTACCCGCCGACGCGCTGAAGAGCGGCAAGCTGCGCGCCGGCCTCAGCGTCGTCGTCGCCGTCGACAGCCGCACCGCCCCCGCCGCGTCGGCGTCGGCCGCCGCGTCGAACTGAGCGGCCGCCGGGGAGCAATGCCATGGCAACCGCAACCCTGACAGCAGGAGCGCCGCCGGCAAGGCCGGCTGTGCCCGACACCATCTCGACACGGCGCGTCATCGCTTTCCTGGCGATGGTGTTCGGCATGTTCATGGCCATCCTGGATATCCAGATCGTCTCCGCCTCGCTGGCCGAGATCCAGGCCGGCCTGAGCGCCAGTTCCGATGAAATCCCGTGGGTGCAGACCGCCTATCTGATCGCCGAGGTGGTGATGATCCCGCTGTCGGGCTTCCTCAGCCGGATGCTGTCGACGCGCGTGCTGTTCACGATTTCGGCGGCGGGCTTTACCGCTGCCAGCGCCCTTGCCGCGACCGCCACCAACATCGACCAGATGATCGTCTACCGCGCCGTCCAGGGCTTCATCGGCGGCGGCATGATCCCGAGCGTCTTCGCTGCCGCCTTCACCATCTTCCCGCCGTCGCGCCGCGCCGTGGTGTCGCCGATGATCGGCCTGGTGGCAACGTTGGCGCCGACCATCGGCCCGACGGTCGGCGGCTATATCAGCCATGCAATGTCCTGGCATTGGCTGTTCCTGGTCAATGTCGTGCCCGGCATCCTGGTGACGACGGCGGCCTGGACGCTGATCGACTTCGACAAGCCCAATCTCAAGCTGTTCAGCAAGTTCGACTGGTGGGGTCTCGCCGGCATGGCGGCCTTCCTGGGCTGCATGGAATATGTGCTTGAGGAAGGACCCAACAACGACTGGCTGCAGGACCAGGGCGTCTTCATCTGCGCCATTGTCATGACCATTGGCGGGGTGCTGTTCTTCTGGCGCGTGTTCACGGCCGAAGAGCCGATCGTCGACCTGAAGGCCTTCACCAATATCAATTTCGCCTTCGGCTCGCTGTTTTCCTTCGTCATCGGCATCGGCCTCTACGGCCTGACCTATCTCTACCCGGTGTTTCTCGGGCGCATCCGCGGCTATGATTCGATGATGATCGGCGAGGCGCTGTTCGTCAGCGGACTGGCGATGTTCTTCACCGCACCGATCTCGGGCATCCTGTCGAACAAGATCGACCCGCGGCTAATGATGATGATCGGCTTTTTCGGCTTCGCCACCGGCACTTGGTGGATGACGCATCTGACCGCCGATTGGGATTTCTACGAGCTGCTCATCCCGCAGATCCTGCGGGGCTGTTCGATGATGCTGTGCATGGTGCCGATCAACAACATAGCGCTCGGCACGCTGCCGCCGGAGCGGTTGAAGAATGCGTCCGGCCTGTTCAATCTCACCCGCAACCTTGGTGGCGCCGTCGGCCTCGCCCTGATCAACACGGTGCTGATCGACCGCAATGCCTTCCACTTCGCAAGGCTTTCCGAGCATGTGCAATGGGGCAGTGAAGCCGCGCAGTCCAAGCTGCAGAACATGACGCTCAATTTCGAGCAGACCCCCGGCCTGAACGCGACAAATGCCGCGATCTCCAAGCTGTCGGGCATGGTCCATCAGCAGGCGTCGCTGCTGTCCTTCATGGACGTGTTCTTCATGCTGACGGTGCTGTTTGCGACGCTCGGGCTGTTCACCATGCTGATCCGCAAGCCGGTCCCCGCCGGCGGCGGCGGTGGCGGGCACTGATTCCGGAGCAAGTCCAGGAATAGTAAAAGGCGGTTTTCCGTCAGGAATTGCGACAAAGATACGTGGGCAGCGTTTCGGGAAGCTCCTCCAGTCCACGCCCGAAAAGCTGTGACCGCGCAAAAAACTCCGGGCTGCCAAGCCCGGAGTTTTTCGTTTCCAGTTTGGAACTTGTCAGGCGGTCGCGGGCTTGAAGCTCAGCGCTACGCCGTTGATGCAGTGGCGCAGGCCGGTCGGCGCCGGGCCATCGTCGAAGACGTGGCCAAGATGGCCGCCGCAACGGCGGCAATGCACCTCGGTGCGGGTCATGCCGAGCGACCTGTCCACGGTTTTGCCGATGCCATTGGGGATCTCTTGCCAGAAGCTCGGCCAGCCGGTGCCGGAATCAAACTTCGTCTCCGACGGGTAGACCGGCAGGTCGCAGCCGGCGCAGGCAAAGATGCCCTTGCGGTGTTCGTTGAGCAGCGGGCTCGTACCGGGATACTCCGTGCCTCCCTTGCGCAGCACGTCGAAGGCAGCCGGCGACAGGATGGCTTTCCATTCGGCGTCGGTCTTGGTGACTTCGAACTTCTCGGCGGCCTGCGCCGCCTGCGGGCTGCTCATGCGCAGCACTGTCGCCGCGCCCCCGGCGACGCCAATGGCGGCGGCACCGCTCCAAAGAAAGTCGCGACGGTTCATGACCAGTTCCTCCTATTGTCTCTTTGCCAAACTATACCGCCGCGCGGAAATCAAAAGCCGGTGACGGTGGCCCTCGACCGAACACCCCGCGCCGTTCCACATCTGGATGTGGACGCCGCGGAGTGCGCGGGTCGATTGCGGATCTCGGGAGCGGGATCATGCAATCGACGGAGGGCTCTTGCAGCCAGTTCGCCGGCAGCAAGCCCCCTGTTACATCTTCGACAAAAGAAGTTACATCTTGGGCAAAAGAACCTTGTCGATGACGTGAATGACGCCGTTGGACTGTTCGACATCGGCGATCGTCACATGGGCGACATTGCCGTTCTCGTCGGTGACGGTGACCTTGCCGCCTTCGGCCTTGAGCGACAGCTCGCAGCCGCCAACAGTCTTGACCTTGTGGGTGCCGCCATCGGCCTTGGCCATCGAGGCAACGTCCGCCCGCATCGCCTTGGCACCGACGACATGGCAGGTCAGAATTTTGGTGAGCTTGTCCTTGTTCTCGGGCTTGAGCAGCGTCTCGACCGTGCCGGCCGGCAGTGCCGCAAAGGCTTTGTTGGTCGGCGCGAACACCGTGAACGGACCGGCGCCCTGCAGCGTCTCGACCAGGCCGGCGGCCTTCACGGCGGCGACCAGCGTCGTGTGGTCCTTCGAGTTGACGGCGTTTTCGATGATGTTCTTGTTGGCATACATTGGGGCGCCGCCGACCGTCGGGTTTTTGGCATAGGCGGAGGTGGCAAGGGCGGAGACGGCGATGGTACCGGCGAGCAAAAGGGTGGCGAATCTGCGCATGATATAATACTCCTTGGATTTTCCACTTCCCATCTTTGGGACGAGAGGAGATACGGGACAAAAATGCGCTAGTTTCAGGAATATTGTGATTTTTTAAATTATCTACCAGGTCAGATACATTTTCGAATGCCGCCGGGTGTGCCCACGAACATGCTCACTGAGGCGTGTGCAGCGAATGATAGACTTCAGGTAATCTATTTTGAGTTTGCAGACGCAAGAGCCGGTCAGATGCTCTTCAGATCGCCCGCGGCGACCACCGGTCCGGTTGGCTGGCCGGTCGGCGAACCGCCTGACGGCTCGAGGCTGACGGCCAGCACCGCGCCCTGGGCGAGCTTCTGCCGGGCCGCCGGCGAGACGATGATGCGCGCCGTAGCACCTGCCGGAATGACGCCCATCGACACCGGCGGGTTCTTGCCTTCGATCATCCACAGCTCGAAGTCCTTGCCGGCGGCGCGCTCACCGGAGACGTGCGACAGGCCGACCTCGTGATGCGCGGCGTCGTAGACGGCGAGATATTTGACGTCGCTGCCTTCGGCGGCCAGCGAGGCGACGAGGCGCGCCTGCGGTTGCTCGACCGGCGGGTTAAGGATGGGCACGGCGATGTAGATCACCAGTGCGGCGACCGCTGCCGCGGCGAGGCCGCGCCAGAAGGCCAGGCTGGACCACAATCCGCGCGGTTGAGCGGGTGCGGTAACGGCCCCGGCGGACGCAAACAGCCTGCGGTCGATCGCCGGCTTGACCGAAGTCGGCGGCTCGATGTCCTGATAGGCGGCAGCCAGCGGCGAAAAATTGACCTCCCAGCCGTCGACAAGGCGGGCGAAGTCGGTCTCGGCTTCGATGCGGCGAGACGCGATCCGGCGTTCGTCGGCAGCCAGCACGCCGAGAACGTATTCGGCGGCGAGCAGGTCGTCGCCTCCACGTTCCGGTCCTGTGTCTTCTGCCAGCGTCATCTTTCCAGACATTCTCTGAGTTTCAGCAGGCTGCGGCGCAGCCAGGTACGCATCGTGTTCAGCGGCACGCCGTGGCGCTCCGCCAGTTCGGCATAGCTTTCGCCCTTGAGATAAGCACCCCGGACGGCCGCCGCCCGGTCCTTCTCCAATTCATCGAGGCAATGGTGGATGCGTTCGGATTCGTCGCCCGCCACCACCATCGCTTCAGGCCCCGGCGCCGGATCGGCCACGTCGAGTGCGGCATCGATGTCGGCAGCAGGCTTGCGCCGCGCCCTGATGCGATCGATCGCATGATTGCGCGCGATCGCCACCAACCAGGAGATCGGGCTCAGGTCGGAGACGGCAAAACGGTCCGCCTTCGTCCATATCTTGACGAAGACTTCCTGTAGAGCTTCTTCCGCATCTCCCCGATCGTTCAATACACGAAGACAAACGCCGAAAAGTTTCGCGCTGGTCTGCCGGTAGAGCAGATCGAACGCGGCCCGATCCTTCATCGAAGTCCGGACGATCAGCTTGGTGATGTCCTGCGGCGTCATCGCAGGCAAATTAGGCGATTGCGATATATTTGCAACGGCGGAAAACCTTGTGCACGCCCTAGCTTTGCGTGTCGCCAGCCCGGCTCCGCCCGTCGATTGCCAATGTAGCCGCCACTGGCTAGCTTGCTATAGGGACGGGGAGCGCGCATGTCGGTTGAACAGATACTATGGTCGCAAGACGCAACCGGCCTCGCCGATCTGATTCGCAAGGGGGAGGTCTCGCCCATCGAGCTGACCGAGGCCGCGATTGCCCGCGCCGAGGCCACCCGTCGCGACATCAACGCCACGGCCGTGTCGCTCTATGATGCCGCCCGCGCCCGCGCCAGGATCGTCGACCGCTCGCTGCCGCTGGCCGGCGTCCCGTTCGCCATCAAGGATCTCGGCATAGCCATCAAGGGCGTGTCGACGCATGGCGGCAGCCGCATTCCGGCATGGCTGGCCGACGTCGATTCGGCGCTCACCGACCGCTATCTTGCCGCCGGGCTCATTCCGATCGTCACCTCGACGTCGCCGGAACACGGGCTGCGGCTGATGACCGAGTCCAAAGCCTTTGGCATCACCTGCAATCCGTGGAACACCGGCCATACCAGCGGTGGCTCGTCGGGTGGTGCGGCGGCACTGGTCGCCGCAGGTGTCGTGCCGGTGGCGCACGCCTCGGATGGCGGCGGCTCGATCCGCGTGCCCGCCGCCTGCACCGGGCTTGTCGGCCTGAAGACGTCGCGCGGCCGCACACCGCTGACGCCCCTGGTGAGCGAAAGCTGGTACGGCATGGTGGTCGACCATGCACTCACCCGTTCGGTGCGCGATTGCGCGTTGCTGCTTGATCTCACCCACGGTCCCGACCTTTTGTCGCCCTATGCCGCGCCGCCGCCGAAAGGCACGTTCACGGCGGCCGCCGCACGCGATCCCGGCAAGCTCAGGCTGGCCGTGTACCGCAAATCGCCGCTTGGCCTGCCGATCTCGGATGAGACGCTCAAGGCGCTCGACACGGCGGTGGCGCTTGCCCGCGAGGGCGGACACACCGTCGAGGAGATCGACCTGCCATTCATAGGGCGCGATTTCCTCGCTGGCTTCTGCAGGACGGTTGCCTCGGCCGTCGCCGGCACGATGCGGGCGGAGGCGCTGCGTGTAGGCCGTTCCGTTATGGGCGATGTCGAGCGGGCCACCCGGGTGCTCGGCAGGTTGGGCGAGATGCTGTCGGCCGGCGAGACCTATGCCGACCTGCAGCGGCTGCATGCCGCCTCGCGGCAGCTGATCGCCGAGACTGCTCGGTATGACGCTGTGCTGATGCCGATCATTGCCCATCCGCCGCTCGCCTGCGGCGCCATGGATCCGAAAGGCACAGACGAGTTCATTGAGAACCTGCTCGACAAGCTTCACCTGACGCCCTTGCTGAAGCTGAAACCGTTCTTCGGCCAGCTGATGGACAAGAGCCTCTGGTTCACCCATTGGCCGGCGATCCAGAATGTCAGCGGCCAGCCGTCCATCGCACTGCCGGTCCATGTCACCGATGCCGGCCTGCCGCTCGGCATCCAGGCGGCGGGCCGCCCGGGCGACGAGGAGACGCTGCTGTCGCTCGCCGCGCAGATGGAAAAGATCTCGGGCTGGCTGGGCCGCAGGGCACCGCTAAAGGTGCCGTCATGATGACGAGGTCGTGAGGCGCTGGAATATGACAGCAAAGCCATTTGCGGGTGGAGCCAATTCCCGCTAAGACGCCGCCGTCCTTACCGATCTCCAGGGAACCAAGCCGATGACGGAAATAACCGCCACCGCCGAAATGCAGGCGGCCCTGCTTTCACGGGCGCTGCCCTACATGCAGCGCTACGAGAACAAGACCGTTGTGGTGAAATATGGCGGCCATGCCATGGGCGATACCGAGCTCGGCAAGGCGTTCGCGCGCGATATCGCCTTGTTGAAGCAATCCGGCGTCAACCCGATTGTCGTCCATGGCGGCGGCCCGCAGATCGGCGCCATGCTGGCCAAGATGGGCATCGAATCGAAGTTCGAAGGCGGCCTGCGCGTCACCGACCAGAAGACGGTCGAGATCGTCGAAATGGTGCTGGCCGGTTCGATCAACAAGGAGATCGTCGCGCTGATCAACGCCGAGGGCGAATGGGCAATCGGCCTGTGCGGCAAGGACGGCAACATGGTGTTCGCCGAAAAGGCGCGCAAGACGATGATCGACCCGGACTCCAACATCGAGCGCGTGCTCGATCTCGGCTTTGTCGGCGAGCCGGTCGAGGTCGACCGCACCTTGCTCGACCTTTTGGCGCGCTCCGAAATGATCCCGGTGCTGGCGCCGGTGGCGCCCGGCCGCGACGGCCACACCTACAACATCAATGCCGATACCTTCGCCGGCGCCATTGCCGGAGCCTGCCAGGCAACGCGGCTGCTGTTCCTCACCGATGTGCCTGGTGTGCTCGACAAGAACAAGAAGCTGATCGACGAGCTGACCGTGGCCGAGGCCAAGGCGCTGATCAAGGACGGCACCGTCTCGGGCGGCATGATCCCCAAGGTCGAAACCTGCATCGAAGCGATCGAGCGCGGCGTCGAAGGCGTCGTCATCCTCAACGGCAAAACGCCGCATTCGGTGCTGCTCGAGCTGTTCACCGAACACGGCGCCGGCACGCTGATCGTGCCCTGAGCGGCGGCCGATCTGTTGATCGGTCTGCCGCCGATCGATCAAGCGGCCTGAGGAAGGCGTGCAATGACCTTTATCTCGAAGTCGAAGCCCGCCAGCCAGTTCACGCCCACTGCGGTCCAGTTCGTGTAAGGGGGTTCGCCGAATACCTTCTTTCGAACCGCGTCGATCGCCTCCCACTGCGCGGCCGGATCGGTGTGGAATGTGGTGACGTCGACAATGTCGTCGAACGTGCCACCGGCGGCTTTCAGCACGGCTGCGAGATTATCGAAGGCAAGCTGGACCTGCTTTTCGAAGACCGGCTCGGGCGACCCGTCTTCGCGGCTGCCGACCTGGCCGGAGACGAACAGAAGGTCGCCCGAACGGATCGCCGCCGAATAACGGTTTATCTCGTAGAGAGCCTGCCGGCCGGCCGGAAAGATCGCGTCGCGTTTCGTCATAGTTTCACTCCATCTAGATAAGGCAGCTCCGACCTCCTGATGATCGCGACGTGGCTTCGCCGGGAAGGCGAGAGCTATCCGCAGGGCTTCAGGGTTTTGGATCGCTGCACTCCAACATCCGGGACGGCTGTTGACATACGCCCCGTATGCCGGATGTGGGTACATACGGCGCGTATGTCAAATGTGAATACGCGCGCATGTTTTTATGAGATTGCCAAGAGCTGTCACGCGCGGGGTGAAATCGCAATCTCGGGCGATGTCAGTTTGCGCTTGAGGCGTTGGACGACCATCGATTCCTCTTCCGTGTCCTGCGGCGCGCCCCAGAATTCGGCAAGCGTCGGACCGTCCTTCACCCTGATGTCGCGGACCAGAAAACCCCAGACCTCGCGGAACCAGACGCGCCGGCCCATCTGGGTATACCAGCGCATCGAGTGCCGCTGCTCGGGATCCCTATGGAACAGGATCCGCGCCAGCGCCTTCGGCCGCGACTGCACCGCCAGCTCGATCAGCTTGACGCTGAAGAACAGCATCCACGGCTTCAGCCGCGTCATCTGCAGCACCTGGTGCTTGTAGTCCCACAGCCGGGCATCCTTCTGGATCACCTTGCGGCCCCGGGCGATCCTGAAGAACGGCGTCCAGCGATGCGGCGTCACATAAAGCGCCTGGATCTGGTCCGGGTCGTAGGCGATCAACTGGCGAAAGCCGCGCCACAGGTCGCGAAATCCCTCATCCTCGAAGCCGGCTACCCAGGTCGCCATCGACAGTATGCCGTTGCGGCGCAGCAGCCTTATCGCCTCGCGGTCGGATGAGGTGCTGCCGCCCTTGCGGATCAATTGAAGCGTCTGCTCGTCGGTATTTTCCATGCCGAGCAGCCAGCGGATGACACCTGCCTTGCGATAGAGGTGCAGGATGTCGGCGTCGCGCACGATGTCGTCGGCGCGGGTCGAGCCGACGATCAGCACCGGCACATTCTCGATAATCAGGGCATCGAGAAAGGCGCGCCAGGCCTTCTTCGATACCGTCGGGTTCTCGTCGGCGAGATTGATCAGTTCAACGCCGTGCTCGCGGTGCAACCATGCTATTTCTTGCGCGAATTTAACCGGGTCGCGATGCCGCCAGCGGGTCCAGAAGCCGCGCTGGCCGCAATAGTTGCACAGATGCGGGCAGCCGCGCGAAAACTGCATGACCACGGCACGCTTGCCGCCCCAATAGCTGTAGCGCCCGTGATCGATCAGCTCCCAGCCGACACGGTAGGCGTCGAGTTCTGCGATGGTCATGGCCGGCTGCGTGGCAAAGGGACGGCGCAGATCGTCGCGATAGGCGATGCCGGCCACGCTCCCCGGCGGCTGGTGCATTTCAAGCGCCTCGACCAGCGCCACCACGGTCGCCTCGCCCTCGCCGCGCACGACGAAGTCGAAGACGTCCGTTTCAGCCAGTATGTCACGCCAGTGATAGGTTGGAAAAACACCGCCATAGATGATGATGGTCGCCGGCTCGCGCTGCTTGATCATCTTGGCGAGGAGCAGGGCGGTCGGGTGCGCCGAGGTCGAGCCGGAATGGCCGATCAGGACGAAGTCTGGATGGTCTTCCAGTGCATTGCGCACAACGCTGTCGAGCGGCATCGGCCCGAATTCGGCGTCGACGAGGCGCACCGCATGACCGGCATCGATAAGCGGTCCGCCGAGCGCCAGCAGGCCGAGGGGCGGCAGGTGGTCGTCGGGCACGCGACTGCCGATGGCGGTGTGCGGCGGATTGATCAGGACGATGTTCATGGCGGACCTCCGGCTGTTGGTCCGCGCAAGCTGGCCGGCGATGTGGACACGGGCTTGGCCCGCTTCAGCAGTTTGCGTGCAGCTTTCCCGCAGGAATACTGAAGGCAGGCATTGTCACCGCCTCAGGTGGGCGAGCGGCACGTGGCCAGGCCCCTTGATGTTCTGCAGCACGAGCTGGGTATGAACGTCGCGCACGCCGTCGAGCCGCATCAGCCGGTGCATGACGAAGGCGTTGAGCTCGTCGACCGACGGCACCATGACATGCAGCAGGAAATCGTGGTCGCCGGTCATTGTCCAGCACGCGGACACCTCGTCCATGCGCTGGACCGCGGCGATGAAGCTTTCGGGCGAGCCGTCGCTGTGGCTGACAAGGCGCACCTGGATGAACACCTCGACCATTAGCCCGACCGCGCGGCGGCTGATCACCGCGGCAAAACCCTTGATGATACCGGTCTCCTGCAGCGCCTCGAAGCGCCGTGCGCAAGGCGTCGTCGACAGGCCGATCTCTTGTGCCAGCTCGGAGACAGGCTTACGCCCGTCGCGCTGCAGGACATCGAGCATCCTGATCTCGAAATCATCGAATTGAGGCATCTTCACTCCTCCAAAAGGGCTTCTGAGTAAATCTTACCTCGATTCCTCTCGTTGAGCCATCATCAAAACCGATTTGCCTCGGCAAATCCGGCTATCCTTTCAACACGTCAGCCATCCATGATCTGCGAGGAGAAAGTCATGACGACGATGACAGTTGCGGAATACGCCCGCGATTGCGCGGCGCAAGGGTTGCGCGGCGACTATTCGGTCTGCCGTGCCGATTTCACCGTGGCGCAGGGTTACGACTACAGCGACGAAGAGCAGGCAGTGTGGCGCACGCTGTGCGACCGCCAGACCGAACTGACGCGCAAGCTCGCCCACCACTCCTATCTAGACGGCGTCGAGAAGCTCGGCCTGCTCGACCGCATCCCTGATTTCGACGAGGTCAGCGCCAAGCTGCGCAAGCTGACCGGCTGGGAGATCGTTGCCGTGCCAGGTCTCATTCCCGCGGCTCCCTTCTTCGACCATCTCGCCAATCGCCGATTCCCGGTCACCAACTGGCTACGGACCAGGCAGGAGCTCGACTACATCGTCGAACCGGACATGTTCCATGACTTCTTCGGCCACGTCCCGGTGTTGTCGCAGCCGGTGTTTGCCGATTTCATGCAAATGTATGGCCGCAAGGCCGGCGACATCATTGCGCTGGGCGGCGACGAGATGATCACCAGGCTCTACTGGTATACGGCAGAATACGGCCTGATGCAGGAGGCCGGCCAGCCGCTGAAGGCCTTTGGCGCCGGCCTGATGTCCTCGTTCACGGAATTGCAGTTCGCCGTCGACGGCAAGGATGCCCACCACGCGCCCTTCGACCTGGAGACGGTGATGCGGACCGGCTACGAGATCGACAAGTTCCAGCGCGTCTATTTCGTGCTGCCGTCGTTTGACGCCTTGCGCGATGCCTTCCGGACCGCCGACTTCGAGGCGATAGTCGCCCGCCGCAAGGGCCAGCCGGCACTCGACCCGGCGACGGTCTGACGCCTTAGTCGGCCTCGGCCTCGTCTCGCTGGCCGCAGCCGCCGTGCTGATGCGCATCGCCGTCTACGGCTTTTGAGCCATGCCCTGCATCCGCCGGCGCCATTACCGGCGCCCGCATCGGCGGCTTGATCAGGCCGCTTCGGAAATGTCCGTGCCGAGGATCGTCAGGTTGCGGCCCTGATGCTTGGCCTGGTAGAGGCGCCGGTCGGCGGCGTGCATCAGGTCCGACACGCTCATATCTTCGCCGCAGACGGTGCCGCCGATGCTGACGGTGAGTGGGATGGTCCGCTCGTCGACGGGCCGGAAGCGGATCAGCTCGACTTCGCGGCGAATACGCTCGGCGACGCGCTTGGCCTCCTGCTCGGTGGCGCCGGTCAGGAAGGCGCCGAACTCCTCGCCGCCGATGCGGCCGAGCACATCGCCGCTGCGCACGCCGCGCTGAATCGCGCTGGCGATCAAACGCAGCGCGTCATCGCCGGTCAGGTGGCCAAAATTGTCGTTGATCCTCTTGAAGTGGTCGGCGTCGATGATCAGCAGCGCGCCGCGATCGGACTTGCGGCGCGAACCCTCCAGCGCGGCAAAGAAGCTTTCCCGGTTGAGCATGCCGGTCATGTCGTCGCGGCTTGCCTTTTCCGCCAGGCGGCGATGCGCGGCGGCGAGCTGGGCATGCGCGCGAGCGAGGTCGCGATGTGCGTTTTTCAGCCTGTCGCTTTGCCAGAAAGTGCTTGCGCTGGCGGCCCATGTCAGCACCAGTGGACAGAGCGTAGAGGTCAGCCAGATCGTGCGGTTGACCGGGAATCCCATCGCCGGAACGATGATCAGCGTCAAAACGAGCGATGCCGCGACTGACGCGAAAGCGACGGCGGCGGATCTCAGAATTATGCTGTTCATCGCTTGCTCCCACAAGACTGTCTCTGTGCCAGCAAGCCCTGAAGGGCACCTTTCCCGGATGACTAAAATTTGAACGGTGAGGTCATTTCTGCAATCATAGCGAGTAGAAGTTGTGGATAAAGTCTCTTTCAGGCCGTCCGTTTCATGCCATAAGGAGCAGATGACCACGCTCCCTGACCCCGCCCGCTTCGCCCATGTCACCGATTGGGTGTTCGACCTCGACAACACGCTCTATCCGCATCATTCGAATCTGTTCTCTCAGATCGACGTCAAGATGACCGCCTACGTCGGCGAACTCCTGGCGCTGCCGCGCGACGACGCGCGCAAATTGCAGAAGGAGCTCTACCGCGAATATGGCACGACGCTGAACGGGCTGATGACGCGCCACGGCATCGACCCCGACGATTTCCTCGAGAAGGTCCATGACATCGATTACTCATGGCTGGTGCCCGATCCCGTCCTCGGCACGGCCATCCGCCAGCTTCCGGGCCGCAAGTTCATCTTCACCAATGGCGACCGCAGGCATGCCGAACGCACCGCGCGCCAGCTCGGCATTCTCGAACATTTCGACGCCATCTTCGATATCGTCGCCGCCGGGCTCAATCCCAAGCCGGCGCGCCAGACCTATGAGAAGTTCGCCGAACTCCACTCCGTTATCGGCCACAATGCAGTGATGTTCGAAGACCTTGCCCGCAACCTTTCGGTGCCGAAGTCGCTGGGCATGACCACGGTGCTTGTCGTGCCGCGCAATTTCGAACCGACCTTTTCCGAGATCTGGGAGCGCGATCCAGCCAACGAGGATGACGTCGATTTCGTCACCGACGACCTTGCCAGCTTCCTGACGGCGGTAGTCGAGGTAACGGCCTGAAGCGTCCTGCCCGCCAGGTTCACAGACTGTAGAAGCGGCTGATGATCCCCCAGGCCTCGTCGGCGGTGTCGACGAAATCGATGATATCCTGGTCGCCGGGGCTGATCGTGCCCTGCTCGGCGAGGAAATCGAGATCGATCGCCCGTTTCCAGAAGGATTTGCCGAACAGGATCACCGGCACGCGCTCCATGCGGCCGGTCTGGATCAGGGTCAGCGTCTCGAAGAACTCGTCCATTGTTCCGAAGCCGCCGGGAAACACCGCGACGGCCTTGGCGCGCATGACGAAATGCATCTTGCGGATGGCGAAATAGTGGAAGTTGAAGCAGAGCTCCGGTGTCACATAGCTGTTCGGTGCCTGCTCGTGCGGCAGGACGATGTTGAGGCCGATCGACGGCGCGCCGACATCGTCGGCGCCGCGGTTTCCCGCTTCCATCACGCCGGGTCCGCCACCGGTCACCACGACATATTCGCGGTAGTATGACGTGGCCGACTGCTGCGAGCAGAGGCGGGCGAATTTGCGCGCCTCCTCGTAGTATTTGCTGTTTTTCTCGAGGTTCTTCTTCTGCGTTTCGTTCTTGGCCGCCCAGGCCTCGCCGCCGGGCTCAGGCAGGCGTGCGCCACCAAACAGGATGACCGTCGAACGGATGCCGCGTTCGGCCAGGATCATCTCAGGCTTCAAGAGTTCGAGCTGCAGCCTGACCGCGCGCAATTCGCGACGCGTCATGAAGTCGGGGTCGTTCCAGGCCAGCCGATAGGTCTCGGCACGCGTCTGCGGCGTGTCCGGCACACTCTTCGACCGCTCCAGATCCTCGTCCGAATGCGGCAGCGGCGTCCACCCCGCCTTTTCCATAGGAGTCATAATTGCGCTACCCGTCCAAATTCTTCAGTTGCGCCGTCCCATGGCGCAGCCGCGATTGACCCTCATTGAGCCTTAACATAAGCAGGTTCCGCAAAAGTGTCCGACGGTTTTGCGACAAGAACCTGCTACATGCAAAGACCCAGGAAGGCAAAGCCTGCCAGCGGTCCGCGCGACTTTCAAAACAGGTTAAGGCGCAGCCCCTTAACAGCTTGGTAATGGAGCGAATTCATGTCGAAGCCAGATCTGGCGAGCCTCGAAAAGACCATTGAGAAGGCCTTCGAGGAACGCGACACGATTTCGACGATGACACGCGGCGAGACGCGCGACGCCATCCAGTCGGCGCTCGACCTGCTCGACCGCGGCACCGCCCGTGTCGCCGAGCGGCAGGCCGACGGCAAGTGGCATGTCAACCAGTGGCTGAAGAAAGCCGTGCTGTTGTCGTTCCGGCTCAATCCAATGGAGATCATCAAGGGCGGCCCGGGCCAGGCGGTGTGGTGGGACAAGGTGCCGTCGAAGTTCGATGGCTGGAGCGCCGTCGATTTCGAGAAGGCGGGATTCCGCGCCGTGCCGTCATCGATCGTGCGCCGTTCGGCGTATGTCGCGCCGGGCGCCGTGCTGATGCCGTCCTTCGTCAATGTCGGCGCCTATGTCGATACCGGCACCATGGTCGACACCTGGGCCTCGGTCGGCTCCTGTGCGCAGATAGGCAAGAACGTGCACCTGTCCGGCGGCGTCGGCATTGGCGGCGTGCTGGAGCCGATGCAGGCCGGCCCGACCATCATCGAGGACAATTGCTTCATCGGCGCGCGCTCGGAAGTGGTCGAGGGCTGCATCGTGCGCGAAGGCTCGGTGCTCGGGATGGGCGTCTTCATCGGCCAGTCGACGAAGATCGTCGACCGCGCCACGGGCGAGGTTTTCTATGGCGAGGTGCCCTCGAATTCCGTCGTCGTCGCCGGCTCGCTGCCTGGCAAGCCGTTGCCGAACGGCAAGCCGGGCCCAAGCCTCTACTGCGCCGTCATCGTCAAGCGCGTCGATGCCAAGACCCGGTCCAAGACCTCGATCAACGAATTGCTGCGCGATTGATCTTTGCGCAAAGCGGGCGCACCTTCCGCCGGCGCGACGATCGGTCGCGCTGGTTCAACATGGAGGGGTGACATGGACTGGAAGTATCTTCTCACAAGTTTCGACGGCCGCATCAACCGTGGCAAGTTCTGGGCTGGCATCGGCGTATTCATCGTTATCGGCATCGTTGCCTTCATTCTCGACGCGATTCTGGGCACGCGATTCACCACGGCCAGCGGCGCCCAGGTCGGCATCATCGGCATCCTGTTCGCGCTGGCGTCGATTTATTTCGCCATTGCCCTCTATGCCAAACGCTGGCACGACCGCAACAAGTCGGGCTGGTGGACGCTGATCGGCCTCGTACCCATCATCGGGGGCATCTGGCTGCTGGTCGAACTCGGCATCCTCGAAGGCTCCAGGGGTGCCAATCAATATGGACCGGACCCGCTTGCCTAACAGATCAGATCTTACCTGGCTTTTCTTCAAAACATCGGGCCGCGTCAGTCGCGCGGCCTATTTCCTTGGTGGATTGCTCGTTGCCATCATCCAGGCCTTCCCGCTCTACCGGTTCACGCTGGTGCCCGAGGGCTCGCCCGAGAGCAACATGTGGTCGTTCATCTTCTTTATCGCTTTCATCGCATCGCTGTGGTCGAACATCGTGCTGGCGGTGAAGCGGCTGCACGACTTGGACAAGCCGGGCATTGCCGCGCTGATCCTGTTCGTCCCGGTGGTCTCGATCGTCGCCTTCCTTGTGTTGTGCCTGTTTCCAGGGCAGCCTGGACCCAATCGCTATGGCCGGCGCACCAACGAGCCGGCACAATCCTGAGGGCCGATCGGACATGCGCTACCGCACGCTTGATCCGGAACTGATCGTCGACACCGCCGAGCGGCTCGAAGAGCGGATCGCCGACCGTTTTCCCGAAGCGGGATTGCGTGGCGTCGCCGCCGAGCTGGTCTCCCTGTCGCGCGATTTGGCCAAGGCCGCCAAGGCGCTCGAGTCGCCGATCTGGTGGCTGCGCGGGCTCATCATTGCCGCCGTCGTCGCCGGCGCGCTGGTGTTCCTGTTCGTCGGCACCATCCTGCCGCTCATTCATATCTCCCAGGCCGACGATGCGGTTCAGTCGGTGCAAGGTATCGAAGCCACGATCAACATGATGATCCTTGCCGTGCTTGGCTTCCTGGCGTTGACCCGAACCGAGGAGCGTATCAAGCGCAAACAGGTGTTCCGTCAGTTGCACGGCCTGCGCTCGCTGATCCATGTCATCGACATGCATCAGCTGACCAAGGATCCGGCAGCTCTTTCGGCCGATTTCAGGCCGACCACGCATTCTCCTGCCCGCATCACCAATGCCGCCGACCTGGCGCGTTATCTCGACTATTGCTCCGAAATGCTGTCGATCACCGGCAAGATCGCAGCGCTGTTCGCGCAGTCGGTCAATGACGATGTCGTCATCGATGGCGTCAACGACATCGAGAACCTGGCGTCCAACCTGTCGCGGAAAATCTGGCAGAAGATCACGTTGATCGACGGCCGGCCGGCGCCGCAGCGATCTGCCCCGGCGACAGGCCCGGCGAGCCAACCCGCTCCGCTTCCGCCGCGCGCACCAGCGCAGTGATCCGCTGGACCATCGGCGCCGGCGTGCCGGCCTTATCCGCCAGCCGCAGGATGGCGCCCTGCAAGTCGTCGATTTCCGTCGGTCGGCCGCGCTGCAAATCGTCCCACATTGACGAGCGCGCTTGTGGATCGATCGCCAGCATGCGCCGGGCCAGCAGTTTGAACAGGCAGTCGGGCATCCTGAGCACCTTCGACAGCAGGGATGGCCGCAGGCCGGCAATCCGCGCCGGCTCAATGCCGGACGCTTTCATCGCCGTGAGCGCCTCGTCGATCTGACCGGCCAGAATCAGCCGCCAGCGCCGATCGGCCAATTCGGTTGCCAGGGGCAGGTCCGACAGCGCCACCAGCGGGTTGTTCAAATTCATCAGCAGCTTGCCCCACAGCACGGCCTTCATGTCGCCACGGGCCTCGACCGCAAAACCTTCGACACCAAGCAGATGGATCAGGCCGGAATTGCCGTCTTCGACCATCACCTTGCTGTCGCTGGCGCGGTGAACGCGCAGCGGCAGTTCGCCATCCGGGGACTGCACGACATTGAACGGCACCATGCCGGCCAGCACTGTTTGCCCGGTAAGCCCGGCGCGCAGCCTTTCTGCATTTTCGATGCCATTCTGCAGGCTCACCACAACCGCATCCGGGCGGGCATGGACCTTGATGAGGCCTGCCATATCCTGCGTCGCGCCGCTCTTGACCGTGACCAGGATCACATCCGCCTCCGGCAGGGCGGCCGGATCGGTGGTGACTGCAAGCGCCTCCGGCTTGATCGAGCGATCGCGACCTTCAAGATCGGTGACCCGCAATCCGCCCTGCCGCAACGCCGCATCGATACGCGGCCGGGCCAGCAGAATCACCCGGCGCCCGGCGAGCGCCAGGCAGCCGCCGGCATAGCAGCCGATGCTGCCGGCACCGGCAATGACGATTCTTCTTTCCCGGTCTGCCATCCTGTCGCCCGCGCGGGTCGCAGCTATACGACATGAAAACCATAATATCGGCGGTATCGCCAGCCATGAGGCTGGCCCCCATGTCTGGCCGTGACAGGCCTTCCGCTTTCGACTATCGCTTTTGCCATGACGCTGCCGACCGATCCCGCCGAAAACCTCGCTGCCCTTATCCGCTGTGCATCCGTGACGCCCGCTGAGGGCGGCGCGTTGGGCGCGCTGGAGACGATGCTGAAGCCGCTCGGCTTCCTGGTCGACCGGCCGGTGTTTTCCGAAAACGGCACGCCCGATATCGAGAACCTCTATGCGCGACGGTCCGGCAACGGCCCGCATCTGATGTTCGCAGGCCATACTGACGTGGTGCCGGTCGGTGACGAAGCCGCCTGGACGCATCCGCCCTTCGCTGCCGAGATCGCCAATGGCGAGATGTATGGCCGTGGCGCGGTCGACATGAAGGGCGGCATCGCCTGTTTCATCGCCGCCGTGGCACGCCATGTCGAGACCAAGGGCGGCCCGAAAGGGTCGGTCTCGCTGCTGATCACCGGCGACGAGGAAGGGCCGGCCATCAACGGCACGGTCAAGCTGCTCGAATGGGCGGCTGCCAGGGGTGAGAAATGGGATGCCTCCCTTGTCGGCGAGCCGACCAACCCCGATACGCTCGGCGACATGATCAAGATCGGCCGGCGCGGTTCGATGTCCGGAGCCATAACGGTCAATGGCCGTCAGGGCCATGTCGCCTATCCCTTGCTTGCCGACAATCCGGTGCGTGGGCTGATGAGCCTGGTCGACGCCTTGCTGCACCCGGACTTCGACAAGGGCACCAGGGATTTCCAGCCGACCAATCTGGAGATCACCTCCATCGATGTCGGCAATCCGGCCACCAATGTCATCGCGGCCAAGGCGACCGCGACCTTCAACATCCGCTTCAACGACAGCTGGACGGCCGAGACCCTGCAGGCCGAGATCCACAACCGGCTCGACCAGGCGGCAAGACGCAAGAAGTACCGGCAGGCCAAGAAGACGCCGGTCGACTATGAGCTGGTCTGGCGCGACCGGCCGAGCCATGTCTTCCTGACCCGCGATGACAGCCTGGTCGAGACGCTTCGCGGCTCGATCAAGTCGACGGTCGGCAAGGAGCCGGCGCTGTCGACTTCCGGCGGCACGTCCGACGCGCGTTTCATCAAGGACTATTGCCCGGTGGTCGAGTTCGGGCTTGTCGGCAAGACCATGCATATGGTCGACGAGCGTGTCGCCATTGCCGATCTCGAAACGCTGACGCAAATCTATCAACGCTTCATCGAAGACTGGTTCGGGCAGGGCTAGGGCATGCTTTCGGCTGATGAAACCCAAGCTTCGCTGACGGGCGCCTGGCGGCTCATGCTCGGCAAGGCTGACGGCTTGCGCCTGCTCGACCTGTCGGCCGACGGCTTCTGGAATTCCTTTTTCGCCATTGTCGTTGCAGCACCGGCCCTGATAGTCGGCTGGGTCGGCATCGCCAACGAGATCGGCGATCCAGACGCTTTCGCGGGGCGCTTCAGCATGCTGGTGCGTCTGGCGACCGTCGACATCGGCTCCTGGGTGCTGCCGCTGGTCGTTCTGGCCCTGGTCGCGCCGCGCGCCGGCATTGGCGGCCGCTTCGTCCACTATGTCGTCGCCAGCAACTGGGCCTCGGCCATTACTGCCTGGCTGATGCTGCCCTCGGCGCTGATCCGGCTTTTTCTATCGTCAGCGAGCCAGGTTTCAAGCCTTGTGTCGCTGTTGTTGTTTGCCCTGTCGATGGTGCTGACCTGGCGAATGACCAACGCCACAATTGGCAAGGGGCCCGCCATTGGCACCGCCGTTTTCGTCGGTATGTTCCTCGCGTCGCTGTTGGTGCTGTTCGGCCTGCAGACGCTACTCGGCATCGCCGTGCCGGATGATGTCGGGTCCCAGAGCCTTTCCGGGTTCGTCCCCGGGTAGAGCCTTCCGGACTCTACCCCAGACAGAGCCCTTCGGGCCTCTATCCCGGAGAGCCCCTATCCTGCATAGTCGATCTCAGGATAATCGACACCCACCAGAAACAGCCCGTCGGGCGGCGCCACCTGGCCGCAGGCGGCGCGGTCGTGCGCCTCGAGCGCTGTTTTCAGGTCGGCCGCGGTCCAGCTGCCTTCGCCGACTCGCTTGAGGGAACCGACCATCGAACGCACCTGATTGTGCAGGAAGGAGCGCGCCGAAGCCCTTACCTCGATCACGTCATCTTGCCTGCTCACGTCGAGCCGCTCCAGCGTCCTGATCGGGCTGTTGGCCTGGCACTGGGTCGAGCGGAAGGTGGTGAAGTCATGCCGTCCGACCAGGACCATTGCCGCTTCGTGCATGGCGCCCGCGTCAAGCCGTTTCGGCACCCACCACACTTTGCCCTTGTCGAGTGCGGCCGGCGCGCGGCGGTTGAGGATACGGTAGAGGTAGTGGCGGCCGGTGGCCGAGAATCGCGCGTCGAAGCTGTCGGAGACGACCGTTGCCTTGAGCACGGCGACGCGCGCGCCGGCCGCCTGCAGATGGGCGTTGACGGCATCGCGCACCTTGTCGTTGGGCCACGCCTTGACGAGGTCGACATGCGCAACCTGGGCGGTGGCATGCACGCCGGCATCGGTGCGGCCGGCGGCGCGCAGCCGGACCGCTTCGCCGCAGAATTTTTCGATCGCCTGCTCGATCGCCTGCTGCACCGAAGGCTGGTCCGCCTGGTGCTGCCAGCCGGCAAACAGGCTGCCGTCATATTCGATGTCGAGGCGAAAACGCGGCATGCTAGGGCGAGACGCCGAAAAGTGTGAAGCGGTTTTCGGACGACATCATGCTCGATCTCTTGGATTAGAGACGGATTCAGATTTCAGGTGGATTCGACCTGAAATCATCCGGCTCTAGGGCTGTTGCCGCCTACGCGGCGAGTGCCGAGCCGAAGGCCGACGCGTAGACCAGTTTGCCGGCTTCCGGAGCATCGCCCCAGGCCAATGCCTGCAGAGCCTCGCTTTGATACTCGCTCTCGAACTTTTCGGCGCGGGCGTGACTGTAGCCGAAACGGCTGTAATAGGCCGGATCGCCCAACACCACGGCCAGTGTCTCGCCGGTGTCCTTGAGGCGGATATGCGCCTCGCGGATCAGCGCGCCGCCGATACCGCTGCCATGGAACGAAGGCTCCACCGCCAACGGCGCCAGCGCCACGGCCGCGAAGTTCTTGCCGCCGCTTTCGACGAACAGCCGGGAAAACAGGATGTGGCCGACCACCTGGCCGTCTTCTTCCGCCACCAGTTCGGCGACGACGTCGCCGCCGGTCACCAGCGCGTCGACCAGCCCGGCCTCCGCCTGCTGGCCAAAAGCGTGCTCTTCGACGAGGCGAATGGCCTCGCGATCCCGCGGCGTCGCCGCGCGTATCGACATCATGCTCATGAGAATTTCATTCCTTTTTCGATCTTGGCCCCGCGCAGGAACTCCTGCGCGGCAGCAGGCCTTCCGCCCGCCCGTTGAACTTCGACCAGCCTGATCGCGCCTGCCCCGCAGGCGACAGTCAGCCGGTCATCGAGAATTCCTCCCGACTCGCCCAAATCTTCCGAAAGCGACAGGCCTTGCGATAGCGTCGAGCGAAGCAGTTTCAGCCGTTCCGGGCGGCCGCCAATTTCTATCTCCGACCAGGCGCCGGGAAAGGGCGACAAGCCACGAATATGATTGTGGACCTCGCTCGCCGGGCGAGTCCAGTCCACGCGCGTCTCGGATTTATCGACTTTCTTGGCGTAGGTCACCCCTTCCACCGCCTGGTCGGCAAATGTCAGCGTGTTCCTTTCCAGTCGGGCCAGCGCTTCCACCATCAGGGTTGCGCCGACGCTCATCAATCGATCGTGCAGATCGCCGGCTGTCATATCGGGCTCGATGGCGCATTTTTCAACCAATCCGACCGGACCGGTGTCCAGACCCTCTTCCATGCGCATCACCATCATGCCGGTTTCGCTGTCGCCGGACATGATGGCGCGCTGGATTGGTGCAGCCCCCCGCCAGCGCGGCAAAAGCGAGGCATGGCCGTTGATGCAGCCAAGCCGGGGCGCCTCCAGAACCGCCTTCGGCAGCAGCAGGCCGTAGGCGACCACCACGGCTACATCGGCCCGCAAGGCCCGGAAAGCGGCCTGCTCGGCCTCACCTTTGAGCGAAGTCGGTGTACGCGCCTCGATGCCCAGCCGCTCCGCTTCGCGCTGCACCGGCGACGGCGTCAGTTCCAGCCCGCGCCGTCCGGCGGCGCGCGGCGGCTGGGTGTAGACGGCTGCGACTTCATGTCCGGCCTCGGCGATGGCGCGCAACGTCGGCACCGAAAACTCCGGCGTGCCCATGAAGATGACGCGAAGGGGCATTTCCCCTATCCCACCAGCTTGCCCGGCGCCTTGTCTCTGGCGAGCTTCTTGAATTTCTTCACAACCATGTCGCGCTTCAGCTTCGAGATATGGTCGATAAACAAGACACCATTGAGGTGGTCGATCTCATGCTGCAGGCAGGTCGCCATCAGGCCCTCGGCCTCCATCTCCTGCAATTTGCCGTCACGGTCGAGATACTTGACCCGCACGGCGGCCGGGCGCTCGACCTCGGCATAATAGTCCGGGATCGACAGGCAGCCTTCCTCGTAGACGGACCGCGCATCGGCGCTCTCCAGGATTTCCGGGTTGATGAAGACGTGCGGCGCCGGCTCCTCGTCTTCCTTGGCGAGATCGATCACCAGCATGCGCAGCGGCTCGCCGATCTGGATTGCGGCCAGCCCGATGCCGGGCGCGTCATACATGGTCGCCAGCATGTCGTCGGCTAAATTGCGCAAAGGCGCGTCGACACGCTCCACCGGCTTGGAAACCTGGCGCAGGATGGGATCGGGAAGGATGATGAGCGGCTTGATCGGCATGGCGCTCCACCTAAGACCTCCAGCGAAAAGCGTCAACCGTTGCGCGCGAAGCTCGTTCACGTTTTGATCTGTGCGATCAGGGCGAATCGTTTATGCTGTCCACATGAATGATCTGAGCACCATCCTTTCGGAACCTGTCGCCCGGCTTGGCGCCACCACGATCACACTCGGCCATGCGCTGGCCTTCGGCGCCTTGCTGGTTCTCGGCCTGTTCGTGGCGCTCGTTGTCGCGCTGTGGCGGTCGGCCAAGGCGCGCGCAGTCGCTGCCGCCGAAGCCGCCGATCATGCCCGCGACGCCGAGGCGCGAATGGCCGGCATTCTGCAAAGCCAGGCCGAGATGCAGGGCCGCATGGGCGCCATCGCCGAAGTGTTCGGGGCGCGGCAAGCGGAATTGACGCAGTCGATCGGCCAGCGTCTCGATGCCATGACCGGCAGGCTCGGCCAGACCATGACCGAGCAGACGAAATCGACGCATGAAAGCCTGGCCAAATTGCAGGAGCGGCTGGCGATCATCGATGTCGCGCAAGGTAACATCCAGTCGCTCGCCGGCCAGGTCGTGCAGTTGCAGGCGATACTCTCCAACAAGCAGACGCGCGGCGCCTTCGGTCAGTCGCGCATGGAGGCGATCGTCGCCGACGGCCTGCCGCACGGCGCCTACGAATTCCAGGCGACGCTGTCGAACGGCAGCCGGCCCGACTGCCTGGTGAAGATGCCGAACGGCGCGCCGTCGCTTGCCATCGACGCCAAGTTTCCGCTGGAAGCCTGGAACGCCATCCGCGCCGCCGATGGCGCCGACCTGCAGAAGGTCGCCTCGCAGGCATTCCGCCGCGACATCGAGATCCATGTCCGCGATATCTCGGAAAAATACCTGATCCAGGGCGAGACCCAGGACACCGCCTTCATGTTCGTGCCTTCGGAATCGGTGTTCGCCGAGATCCATGAGAATTTCGAGGCGATCGTCCACAAGGCGCATCGCGCCCGTGTCGTCATCGTCTCGCCGTCGCTGCTGATGCTGTCGATCCAGGTTATTCAGGCGATCCTCAAGGACGCCCGCATGCGCGAACAGGCGCACCTGATCCAGGGCGAGGTCATCCGGCTGATGGAGGATGTTGCGCGTGTCGATGAGCGGGTGCGCAAGCTGCAGGTCCATTTCGGCCAGTCCGCCAAGGACATCGACGACATCCTGGTTTCTACTTCGAAGGTCACCAAGCGCGGCCAGAAGATCGAGGCGCTGGAGTTCGGCGCGCAGGCCGACGGCGAAGCCGCGGCGGACGCCGCGTCGCGGCCTCCCGCTGCAAAGGCTGACACGGGCGCTCGCGTTGCCGATTCGAAGACCGGGCAGCTCAGGCTGAGGGTCGTCGAAGGCGACGATTGAACAGCGCTACTGCTCCTCGACGGTGGTCATGTCCTGAAATTCCGGCAGCCAGTGCAATGCCGAGCGGTGCCAGTATTGCATCCGGGGAACCAGTTCATCGCGCTGCCTCGCCGTGCCGACCCGGATGCCATAGACTTTCGGCCCGTCGCCAACCGATGTGGCGTATAGATGCGAGCCGCACTCGCCGCAAAAGGCCTGCGCGCGCTTGGCGCCGCTCGATCCTGTCTTGATGTAGATTTTCGGCGTACCCTTGGTGATGCGGTAGTTGCTTTCGAGCGCCGGAACCGTCACGCGAAAAGCCGTGCCGGTCAGTTGCTGGCAGTCCGTGCAGTGGCAGATGTTCGTCTTTTCAGGATCGACCTCCGCCTCGTAGGTGATGGCGCCACAATGGCAGCCGCCGTCGATTTTCATCTTCGTTCCTCCAAAGTGTTGTTAATCTTAGCGAGGCAAGACCGTGAGGCAATGGCGCAACGCTAATCCGGCGCCGGATTGGATGCGGTCTCGATCAGCTTGCGCCGCTTTTCCCAGGTGCCGGTGGTCTGCGGCTTGACGAACAGCCGTGTGATCTCCGGCATCTCCTTCTGTAGCCGCGCCTCCAGGCGCTCCACACAGGCTTCGATCTCCGGCGCCGTCAGGTGATCCTCGAACTCGATGCTCAGCCCGGCAACGATCTCTGCCGGCCCCATATGGACGGTCAGAACGCCGTTCGCCCGCTGCACCGCCGGATCTTGTTGGGCGATCGCCAGCACCTGTCTCTGCACCTCGGGCGAGGCCGGCTCGCCGATCAGTAGGCCCTTGCTTTCGCGGGCCAGGAAAATTGCCGTCGCGCCAAGGATCAGCCCAATGCCGATCGAGGCGGCGCCGTCGAGTTCCGGCATCCCCAGCAGTTCCGCCGCCAGGATGCCAGCGAAGGCGACGATCAGGCCGAGAAGGGCCGCACTGTCCTCGAACAGCACGGTGTAGACGCTCGGATCCTTGCTCGACTGCACGGCCCGCAGCCAGCCTTCCTTGCCCTTCTGATTGCGGAACTCCTTCAGCGCCACCAGCCAGGAGCTGCCTTCGAACAGGAAGGAAAGGCCCAGGACGAGATAGTTCACCTTGACGTTGGCGACCGGTTCCGGCGCCATGATGTGGATCACGCCCTCGTAGAACGATACCCCGGCGCCCACGGCAAAGACGAGAAGTGCGACGATGAAACTCCAGAAATACAGTTCGCGGCCGTGACCGAGCGGATGCGTGTGGTCAGCCGGACGGGCGGCGCGATGCATGCCGTAGAGCAGCAGGCTGCCATTGCCGGTATCGACCAGCGAGTGCACGCCTTCCGACAGCATCGCCGAACTGCCGGTGAAGAAGGCGGCGGCGAACTTGGTCAGCGCGATGGCGAGATTGCCGGCCAGCGCCGTGTAGATCACCCGTTTTGAGCCGCCATGCGCAGCCATGGTGTGTGGTCCCGTTAGATGCGCACCCAGCCTAAGGCCAGAGGCAGAAGCTCCACAGACATCACAATGCACGAACCGCAGGCTCGTTCAAAGCTGGCGTGCGTCAAAGACAGTGCTGGACAGATTGGCCGGCAGGAAGCGGGCTAGTCGACGATCTCGCTGGTCCACACCTTGAACCCGGCGAGCGTGCCCGGCCCGAAAATATGGGTCAGCGGCACATCGGCGGCGTCACGGCCGGAGGCGATCAGGATGCGGCCGATGCGCGGTGCGTTGTTGCGCGGATCGAAGGCATGCCAACGGCCGCCGAGATAGACTTCCATCCAGGCGCAGAAATCCATGCTCGCCCATGGCTTTGGCATGCCGATGTCGCTGATGTAGCCGGTGCAGTAGCGCGTCGGGATGTTGAGTGCCCGGCAGAATGTGACGGCGAGATGCGCATAGTCTCGGCAGACACCGCTCTGTTCGCGGTAGGCCTCCGCAGCGCTACGTGTCGGCCGAGCATTGCCGTAGTTGAAGACGAGATGATTGTGGACGAAGTCGCAGACCGCCTGGACGCGTGGAATGCCGAGCGGCGTTTGCCCAAACAGCCGCCACGCTTCATCAGCCAGAAGGTCGCTCTCGCAAAATCGGCTGGGCAGCAGGAACAGCAGCGTGTCCGCCGGCAGGTCGCGCACCTCGTGCTGCCAGGCCATCAGGTCGCCCATCTCGAAGGTGCCGGGATCGCGGATCACCGCGTCGGTGCCGAAGGTGAAACGCCCGGGCGGCGCGACGAACCGGTTGCACCAGTTGCCGAAACTGTCGCGGTAGCTCTGGATGGGCACCGGCGGGTTGGAGATCAGGAAATCCGGCCGCTCGAGATCGGAGGCACGGGAATAGTGGACATTCAGCATCGCGATGAGCGGCGTTTCCTGCGGAAAGTCGAAGCTCATTTCGCAGCCGATGTGGATTCGCATTGTCGTCCTGACCGGCCTGCCTGACGATCACCCGGCGACGGCACGGTTGATGCTGCAGTGCGAAAATGACCATGGCACGGACCGCCAGAGTTTACGAGCAAATTAGAAACCGGTTGAAAGCGATCCGCTGACGGCGGCAGCAGTCGCTAACCCCTTGCAGTCGGGCGGTTCTCTTGTTTCACTTCGCTTCCCGCAATCGGAGGAACGAATCATGGCTAAAGGTGCGATGAAGGCAGGCAAGGAAGCCCGCAAGCCGAAGAAGGACGCCAAGAAACCCGCTCCCGCTCCGGCCCTGAAGGCGCCGCCTGTCAAGGCGATGAAGCTTAAGGACAAGTAGGTCCGGGCCATCCGCATTGGAATAGGATTACGACCGGCAACGTTGTTGCCGGTCGTTGCTGATCGAGCGCCCGAAATACCGATGTTGGCATGGCGGGGACGACCTCGCGCTACCCCAAATCCGGACGGGACGACCCGCCATTGCTTGATTGATTGATCGTCGGGCACCCGAAGATCGCTTTTCGGTCCGATGCTCTGATGGAGCGTTGTCGATGTCTTGGATTCTTCTCTTTTTTGCCGGCCTGTTCGAGATCGGCTGGGCAATCGGCCTCAAATACACCGATGGCTTTTCGAAGCTGGTGCCGACCGTGCTGACCGTTGCCTCCATGATCGTCAGCCTCGCCTTGCTCGGCCTGGCGCTGAAGACGCTGCCGGTGGGTACCGCCTATGCGGTGTGGACCGGCATCGGCACCGTCGGTACGGCACTGCTCGGCGTCTGGCTGCTCGGCGAGCCGGCCACGGCGATCAGGCTGGCCTGCATCGCGCTCATCGTCTGCGGCATCATGGGACTGAAGTTCGCCGCCTGACCGGAACGGCGGACAAACGCGTTCAGGGTCGCTGCAAGGCGACCCTGATTCTTGAAGCTGATTGCTTCGGCAGTTTTGAGGCTAGCGGGCGGAGAAGCCCGGAGGCGTCCTGCCGGTACGCTGCTTGCGCGCCGCATAACGCGCGTCGCGCTTGGCCTTGCGTTCGGCTTCGTCGGCCAGAAAACGGGCGATGCGCTCGTTCTCTTCGGATTCCCGAATCTTGGCCTCGGCCTGTGCGGCTTCCTCGGCGGCGATACGTGCTGCCTCGGCCGCCGCCTCGCGCTCGGCCTTCTCGACCGCTTCGCGTGCCAGCTTTTCCTGCTTCAGCCGGGCCTTTTCAGCCTCGCGGATTTCGCGGGCCGCTAGGATTGCCTTGCGTTCGGCCTGCCGCGCCAGCACTGCGGGATCATCCGCAGCCGGCTTTGCCTTGAAGCGCTCGAGGAGCGCCTTCTTTGCCTCGTTTGCGGCGTTGCGCCGCTCGAAAACGTCTTTTTCCCTGTAGATAGCCAAGTCCACTTCCCTGGAGTCAATTCGCGACGCTTACATACGCGCGAAAACCGAGAGTTCAAGCGCCAAAACGGCATGGCAGCCATGAAATTATTGGCTGTTGCAGCCGGGAGACGTCTTTTCGGCCGAAACCGGCATGCACTGTTCACCGTCCGCCCCTCTGGCGGCGCGACGGGTCGGTCGCTACGTCTAGAGCGATTCACCCGAAACGGTGAACCGCGCTTTCTCTCTGGTTTTGACGCAATTCCGGGCGGAAATCCGCCTCACACTTTTCCTGGGATTACTACGCGACCAACCCAACAGCAGGATGACACTTAATGGAACTCGGTCTCTACACCTTCGCCGACGTCAGCCCGCAGCCGGGTCCGGGCGCCATCGGCCCGCATGAGCGGCTGCGCAACCTGATCGAGGAGGTCGAACTGGCCGATCAGGTCGGTCTCGACGTCTTTGGCCTCGGCGAGCACCACCGGCCCGATTATGCGGCCTCAGCGCCGGTCGTAGCCCTGGCCGCAGCCGCCGAGCGCTCGAAGCGTATCAAGCTGACCAGCGCGGTCACCGTCCTGTCTTCCGATGATCCGGTGCGCGTCTTCCAGCAGTTCGCCACGCTCGATCTTCTGTCGGGCGGCCGCGCCGAGATCATGGCCGGACGCGGCTCGTTCATCGAATCCTTCCCGCTGTTCGGCTACAATCTCGAGGACTATGACGAGCTGTTTGCCGAAAAGCTCGACCTGCTGCTCGCCATCCGCGATAGCGTGAAGGTCACCTGGTCCGGCAATCTGCGCGCTCCGATCAACGATCGCGGCGTTTATCCCCGGCCCTTCCAGGACAGGCTGCCGGTCTGGATCGCCATTGGTGGCACGCCACAGTCTGCCGCCCGCGCTGGCGCACTCGGCCTGCCGCTGGCGCTCGCCATCATTGGCGGCGAGCCGGCACGGTTCGCGCCGCTGTTCGATCTCTACCACGAGGCCGCCAGGCGCGCCGGCAGCGAACCGGCTGATCTCGCCACCAGCATCAACGTGCATGGCTTTATCGGCGAAACGACCGAGCAGGCGGCCGACGATTTCTATGGACCCCAGGCGGAAGTGATGAACCGCATCGGCCGCGAGCGCGGCTGGGGTCCGACATCGCGGGCGCATTTCGACCAGTCGCGCGGTCCCAACGGCGCACTGTTCGTCGGCAGCCCCGAGCAGGTGGCCGAGAAGATCGTCGCCCAGCACAAGATCTTCGGCAACGACCGTTTCCTGCTGCAGATGGCGATCGGCACCATGCCGCATGCCAAGATCATGAAGGCGATCGAACTCTACGGCACCAGGGTGGCGCCGATCGTGCGCAAGGAAACGGCGAAATCCGCGCCGGCGCTGGCGGTGCCCGTCGAAAAGTAGGTCGGACCCGATCTCCCCTGACGAAACCAAGTGGAATGGCGGGCATGAAGCCGATCGCCACGGGGTACGTTCCAATATCGATCCATGACCATGGCCGGAAACGGCTCGTGCTGTCGCGACATGCGCTTAAAGGCAATGGTCATACCAGCCATCTCGGTGGAGCCCGGTTCACCTAACCCTGGAACCTGACCCCGTCACTCTGCGTTTCATGCAGGCAATCGCCGATCGCCGAGGGGCGCCCGGCTCAAGGGGCGAGCATGAAGACCGAACCCACTGCCTTGGGCGCAGGCGTTGCCGATGAGCCGAATTCGCGCGTCGCGGCTCACGCCGACATGCATCTGACGCGCTTACTGCTCGTCGGCATCTTCCTGTTCATGGCCATCTATGCGCTCTACTTCGCCCGCGCGTTCTTCATGCCGGTCATCCTGGCTTTTCTGCTGACGCTGACGCTGACGCCGATCGTCCGGCTGCTGCGCAAGCGCGGCATCCCCGAAGTGGTTTCGGCAACCGTGCTGGTACTGCTGTCGCTTTTCGTTTTCGCCAGTGCCGGCTATCTGCTCAGCGGTCCAGTCATCGAACTCATCAACAACACCTCGTCGATCGGCCAGCGGCTCACCGAACGGCTGGCGCAATTGCGGCGTCCGCTCGAGAAGATCATGCAGATTTCGCATCAGATCGAACAGCTGACCGAGACCTCGCAGGAGCCGGGCGTCCAGAAGGTGGCGGTGGCGCAGTCCGGCATTCTGTCGGCAGCGGCCAGCAACATCCTGTCGGCGGGAACAAGCCTCACCATAATCTTCGTACTGTCGCTGTTCCTGCTCGCCTCCGGCACGATGTTCTACGAGAAGATCATCCAGTCCTTCGCGCGTCTCAGCGAAAAGAAGCGGGCGCTGCGCGTCGTCTATGACGTGGAGCGGGAAATCTCGCACTATCTGCTCACTGTCACCATCATCAATGCCGGTCTCGGCGCCGTCATCGGCCTTGGCCTGTGGGCACTCGGCGTGCCCAACCCGCAAGTCTGGGGCATCACTGCCGCCATGCTCAACTTCCTGCCCTATGTCGGCGCGCTGTTGACCATCATGCTTGTCACGATCATGTCGCTGATCAGCTTCGACACCGTCTCCTACGCGCTACTGGCTCCGGCCTTCGTGTTGTTGTGCGATATCATCGAAGGCCAGTTCGTGACCCCGACGGTGGTCGGCCGCCGCCTCGAGATCAATGCCGTGGCGATCCTCATCGCCATCGCCTTCTGGTCGTGGCTGTGGGGCTTCGTCGGTGCCTTGATGGCGGTGCCGCTGCTGGTCGTCATCAAAGTGTTCTGCGATCATTTCGACGGCCTCAGCCATGTCGGCAATTTTCTCGCCGCACAACACACGGCTGTCATCGAGGACGAGGACGTCGCCGACACTGAAATTGCAAAAGGCTGATCAATATTTTTGAATTTGCAGGTCGCAGGGCGCTTCCTACATGCGGTCCTGACACAGGAAACCGTTCATGACCGACCTTTCCGTTCTCGACCTGTCGCCGATCGTCGAAGGCAGCGATGCCTCGCAATCGCTGGCCAATTCGCTTGATCTTGCCCGTCATGCCGAGCGGCTGGGCTACAAGCGCTTCTGGCTGGCCGAGCATCACAACATGCCAGGCATCGCCAGTGCGGCAACCGCGGTCGTCATTGCCCATGTTGCCGGCGGCACCAAGGCCATTCGTGTCGGCGCCGGCGGCATCATGCTGCCCAACCACGCGCCGCTGGTGATTGCCGAGCAGTTTGGCACGCTGGCCGCGTTGCATCCGGGCCGCATCGACCTCGGCCTCGGCCGGGCGCCCGGCACCGACATGGCCACGGCCCGCGCCTTGCGCCGCAATCTCGAGGCCGGGGTCGACAATTTCCCGCAGGATGTCATCGAACTGATGCGCTATTTCCAGCCGGCCGAGGAAGGTCAGCGCATCCGCGCCGTGCCTGGAGAGGGCCAGAACGTGCCGGTCTGGATTCTCGGCTCCAGCCTCTATGGTGCGCAGCTCGCTGCCATGCTCGGCCTGCCCTATGCCTTCGCCTCGCATTTCGCGCCGGCGGAACCCGATCACGCGCTGGACGTCTACCGCTCGCGCTTCCAGCCGTCGGAGCAGCTCGACAAGCCGCATGTCATGCTTGGCCTCAACGTCTTTGCCGCGCCCACCGACGCTGAGGCACGGTTGCTGTTCACGTCGTTGCAGCAGGCCTTCGTCAACCTTCGCACCGGTCGGGCCGGCCGACTGCCGCCACCTGTCGAGAACTATGAGCGCGATCTCGAGCCGATGGCCAAGACCATCCTCGGCCAGGCATTGTCCTGCGCCGTCGTCGGCTCCCCGGAAACGGTCCGGCAAGGCATCGACGCCTTCGTGCGCCGCACCGGTGCCGACGAGCTGATGGTCACAGCGCAGATATCAGATCATGCGTCGCGAGTGCGGTCGTTCGAGATCTTGGCCGAGGCGCATAAATCGCTATCGCAAGCTGCCTGACAATCCGCCTCGGCTAAGGGCGTACACCTTTCGCAACGTCCAGTGCCCGCCGACGCGCGAAAACTACGCGCTCACGCTCTGCGCCATCGCTCCCAGGGGGCGGCATGAATTGCGGATCATCAGCCGGCCTTTGAGCACCAGCTTGCGCGGCGGCGCGTCCCTGTTGCCGGCGAGACGGTCGAGCAAGAGGTTGGCCGCCTGCTCGCCGATCGCCTGCACCGGCTGGGCGACCGTGGTCAGCTGCGGCTGGAACACATCGGACCATGGAAAATCGTCGAAACAGGCGACCGAAATGTCTTCAGGACAGGACAGGCCGATGTCGCGGATCGCCTTCATGGTGCCGATCACCATCGGGTTGTTGGCCGAGAAGATCGCGCTTGGCCGATCGTGCGAGGAAAGCATCTGCATGGTGGCATTGTAGCCGTCGATCTCGTGGAAATTGCCGAAACGGATCAACTCCTCGGCGATCGGCAGGCCGGCGGCGTAAAGCGCCTCGCGATATCCCGTCATGCGGTCATGCATCGGCGAAATGTCAGACGTGCCGGTGATGTAACCAATGCGCCGATGGCCGAGATTGATCAGGTAGGTGATGGCGTCGAACACCGCGCGCTGGTTGTCGAGCACCACGGCATCGGTATCGACGCCTTTGCAGAGACGGTCGAGCAGCACGACCGGCACATTGGCGTCGTCGACAATCCGCTTGAGGATCGCGCCGTCGCCGACGCGCGCCACGATCAGCCCGTCGACCATGCGATCGAGCAGCAGCCTGATCTGGTCGTCCTGGGTGTTCAGGTCCTCGTCCGTGCAGCAAAGCATGACGGCATAGCCGGCCCGGTCGAAGGCCTGCTGGATGACCGAGACGACATCGGTGAAGAACGGGTTTGTGATGTGCGGCACGGTCAACCCGATGGTGCGGGTCGTGCCCATCTTCAGGCTGCGGGCGATCGCGTTGCGCTTGTAGCCGATATCGCGGATCGCCTGTTCGATGCGCTGGCTGAGTTCCGGGCTGACCGTTGCCGTGCCGTTGATCAGCGCCGACACCGTGGCGACCGATACACGCGCCGCTTCGGCGACGTGGAGCATGGTCGGCGCCGTGGATTTTCGCTTCCTAGTCCGCTTGAATGCTGTCATTTCGAAACGTTTCGCCACCCCTCTATGTGCTATATCTACGGAATTTTGCATTTTTTCGCAAGAATTGAAATATGTCGGCTCAGCATCATCAGATATCGGCTTGACATGATCGAAACGTTTAGATTAGCGTTTGGGTGAGATTTGACGAGGACGGAAGGGAGGCCGCCATTGTCATGGAGCACGCGAATTCCCTATCCCCGGAGCACAGTGCGGCGGATCGTTCGAACGTCGTTCTGAGCGCCGAGCATATTTCCAAGAGCTTCGGCGGCATCGCCGCCTTGGTCGATGTCCGCTTCGAACTGCGGCGCGGCGAAGTCCATGCCCTGATGGGCGAGAACGGCGCCGGCAAGTCGACGCTGATGAAGATCCTCTCCGGCGTCTACACCGGCTACGAAGGTAAGGTCAGCGTCGATGGCCGTCCCGTCAGCTTCTCCGGCGTGCGCGACGCCGAGGATGCCGGCATCGCCATCATCCACCAGGAACTCAACCTGGTGCCGGAACTCAGCGTCGCCGACAACATCTTCCTCGGGCGCGAGAAGCTGATCGCCGGGCTGATCGTCGACCGCAAGGCGAGCAGCCGCGCCGCAGATGCTTTGTTGCGGCGGCTCGGCATCGAACTCGATCCGCAAGCCCGCGTCGGTGCCTTGCGCGTCGGCGAGCAACAGCTGGTCGAGATCGCCAAGGCGCTGTCGATGTCGGCACGTATCCTGATCATGGACGAGCCGACTTCGGCGCTGTCGCCGGCCGAATGCCAGCGGTTGTTCCGCATCATTCGCCAGCTCGCCGACAGCGGAGTCGCCATTGTCTACATCTCGCACCGCATTGACGAGGTCATGCATCTGGCCAGCCGCGTTACCGTGTTTCGCGACGGGCGCCATGTACTGACCGAGCCGATGGGCAAGCTCGATGAAGACGCGATCATTTCCGCGATGGTCGGCCGCAACCTGCTCGCGTCCCCTGAGGGCGAGCGCGGCCCCAGTGGCAAGATCGTGCTCTCGGTCGAGAATCTGTCGCTGTCGAAGCCCGATGCCCATGGCTGGCGAACGGTGATCGACGGCGTCGGATTCGATCTTGCCGCCGGAGAAATCCTCGGCATTGGAGGGCTGCTCGGCTCTGGCCGCACCGAGATACTGGAAGCGATCTTCGGCTCGAGCGATGGCCGCACCGGTGGCGAAATCCAGGTCGACGGCAGGCCCGTGGATATCCGCTCGCCCCGCGACGCAAGGCGGCTGGGCATCGCACTGGTGACCGAGGACCGCAAGACGCAAGGCCTGCATCTGCAGGCCTCGATATCAGACAATGTCGCGTTGCCGCTGGTCGGGTCGCTGGCGCGCTTCGGCATCCGGTCGCTGGCCGGCGAGCAGGGGCTGGCGCGGCAGGCGGTCAAGTCGCTCGGCATCCGCTGCCAGGACATCGACCAGCCCGCCGGCACGCTGTCGGGAGGCAACCAGCAGAAGGTCGTCATCGGCAAATGGCTGGCGACCAGGCCAAGGGTGCTGTTGCTGGACGAGCCGACGCGCGGCATCGACGTCGGCGCCAAGCGCGAGATCTACGACCTGATCTTCAAACTGGCGCGCGACGGCCTCGCCATCGCCGTCATCAGTTCGGAACTGCCCGAGCTTCTGCATCTCTCCGACCGTATCCTGGTGATGGCCGATGGCCGCCAGACAGGCATTCTTTCCCGCGATGCGGCCAGCGAGGAGGCCATCATGCGGCTCGCCGCACCGCGTCGGACCATATCGAGACCAGCCGCATGACTGTCCTGAAACTCCTGTCCCAAACCAAGCTCTATTGGGGCCTGATCGCCATCTTCCTGATCGGCGTGCTGGGCTCGCCGATGAGTTCGAAAGGCAACAACATCTTCCTCTCCTACGGCAATCTGCTCGACGTGCTGCGCCAGGTCTCGACCACCGGGCTGATCGCCACCGGCATGACGGCGGTCATCATCACCGGCGGCATCGATCTCTCCGTCGGCTCGCTGATGGCCATTTGCTCGGTGGTCTGCGCCATGCTGCTGACCGTTCCAGGCGTGACGCCGGGCGTCGTGCTGGGCGTGCCGACCGTCGCCTTGGTGGCGCTTTGCCTTGGCTTCGTCGTCACCCGCTTCATCTTCCAGAACATTGCAAAATCCCGTGCCGGTGCCGATCTCGTCCGTGAGATCAGGCTCGACGGAATTCGCGGTCTGATCACGCCCGCCGTCGTCGGCGTGGTCCTGTGCAGCCTGTCGCTATGGTACCTGCTGCCGCAGATCGAGCCGAAATTCGGTGTGCTTGGCGTGTTGTTGGTCGCGCCGTGCGTCGGGTTGCTGTTCGGCGCGCTCAACGGCTTCATCATCGTTGCCGGACGGCTGCAGCCTTTCATCGTCACCCTGGCGATGATGGTGACGGCGCTCGGCATCGCCCGGCTGACCGCCGGCCAGAACAATGCGGTTCTGCCGGTCTATACCGGCTCGAACGCCACCGCCGATTTCGAGATGCTGCGATCGCTGGTGTTCGGCGTTATCCCGATGCCGGGCCTGTTCTTCCTCGGCGCCATCCTGATCTATGGCGCGGTGCTGCGCTTCACGCCGTTCGGCCGCTATGTCTATGCCATCGGCGGCAATGAGGAGGCGGCGCGCCTCTCCGGCATCGCAGCCGGCCGCGTCAAGATCGCCACCTATGCCATTTCCGGCCTGCTCGCTGGCATCGCCGCCGTGCTCTATGTCGCGCAGTACCGGCAAGGCAAGCCGGATGCCGGCGCCGGGCTGGAGCTGGACGCCATCGCCGCCGTCGTCATCGGCGGCACCAGCCTGATGGGCGGGCGCGGCAGCCTCACCGGCACGTTCTGCGGTGTGCTGATCTTCGGGCTGCTCTCCAATATCCTGCAGCTCCACAACATCAATTCGAACCTTCAGCTGGTGCTGAAGGGGATGATCATCATCGGCACCGTGCTCGTGCAGGAGCGCAATGCCGGTGATCTCCTGGCCTATCTGCGCCTGCCAGGCGGGCAAACGGCGCGCAAGGAAACGGCCGCGGCAAAGCGGCCGTCACAAGAGACATCGTCTCTCAATCTCGGAGGAAACAAAAAATGAAACGACGTGACATGCTGAAACTTGCCGCCATGACCGCGGCACTGCTGACCACCACCGCGCTGCTGACCAGCGGCAATGCCTTCGCCCAGGACAAGAAGTGGAAGATCGGCTTCTCCCAGGTGACGACCATCGAGCCCTGGCGCGCGCAATTCAACAAGGACATCCTGGCCGAAGCCGCCAAGCATCCCGAGGTCGAGCTGATCATCACCGACGGCGAGGACAAGACCGAAAAGCAGGTCGCCGATGTCGAGAACCTGATCCGTCAGGAGGTCGACGCGCTGTTGGTGTCGCCGAAGGAATCCGCCGGCCTTACCGGCGTCGTGCAGCAGGCGATCGACGCCAAGATCCCGGTCTTCGTGCTCGACCGCAATGTCGACACCAAGGACTACACCCAGTTCGTCGGCGGCGACAACGCGCTGATCGGCCGGGCGGCCGGCGAATATGCCGTCGAACTGCTCGGTGGCAAGGGCAAGGCATCAGGCAATGTCGTCGAGATCTGGGGCGGCATGGGCACCCAGCCGGCGCATGATCGCCATGACGGCTTCCATGAGTTCACCGACAAGGAACCGGGCATCAAATATCTGCTCGACCAGCAGTCGGGCGACTGGAAGCAGGACCAGGCCTACAATTTGATGGCCAATGCGCTGAAGAGCAACGAGAAGATCGATCTCGTCTATGGCCACAACGACCCGATGGCCTATGGCGCCTATCTCGCCGCCAAGGATGTCGGCCGCGAGAAGGACATCAAGTTCATCGGCATCGACGGTCTGCCCAACGAAGGCGTGCAGATGGTGAACAAGGGCGAACTGACCGCGACCTTCACCTATGTCACCCCCGGCGCCGAAGGCCTGCGCCAGGCGATCAAGTTCCTGAACGGCGAAAAGGTCGAAAAGACCATCACCTTGCCGACCGAGAAGATCACCAAGGAAAACGCCGCCAAGGTGCTGAAGGACAACGGCCTCTGATCTAAACTTCCTGCCGGGTGCTTTTGCGCCCGGCAGATCCGCCTACGCCAGCTTCGCCAGCAGTTTCATGAAGGTGGCGATCTCCTTGGCCGAGAGCGGCGCCAGTGTTTCCCTTGTGATCTCACGGGCCAGCGGGATCAGGCGCTCGATGGCGTCGCGGCCTTCCGCGGTCAGGTTGACCAGCAGCCGTCGCTTGTCGACCTCATGCTTGGAAAGCTCGACCAGACCGCGCGCCTTCAGCCGGTCGATGACACCCTTCACCGTCGCCGCATCCATGGCGATCAGCGTGCCGAGCTGGTTCTGCGAGGTCTCGCCGACGTCGCGCAGCTTGGCGAGCGCCGCGAATTGCGGCGGCGTCAGGTCGCCGATATGCGCGGCAAAGATCGAGACATGGCGCTGATGCGCCTTGCGCAGGATGAAGCCGACCTGCTCCTGCAAATGGTAATCCTGGTCGTCAGGCTCGTCGGACTCGACCAGCTTCAGCAGATTTTCCTCAGCACTCACCGCAGCCCGTCCCAGGCCTTGATATCCTTGGCGGCCAGGCCGCCCATGCGGTCGTGCACGCGCGGGCCGCAGGTCATGGCGAGGCAAAACAGGATCTCGTCGGGGCGCGGCCCGTCACTGATGCCGACTTCCATGGCGTCGAAATGGCTGCGCACATAGGCGGCGTTGATGTGGCCGAGCGGCACGTCGAGCCTTGAACCGAAAGCGCCGACCTTCTTCGCCGACGGCACGATCGCCTTGGCGTCGCCGAGCCGTTCGCGCATGGCGTAGCCGCCGGGCACATGCCAGAGCGCGCCGTGCTCGAGTTCGCCCGATGTGCCGACAATGGCGCCCTTGCCGTAACCGTCGATCTGTTTGACATCGCCGCCGAGTGCGGCGATCAGCCGGTCGGCGAGCAGCAGGCCGAGCGGCTTCAGATCATCCATGGCGCTCTGCAAATCCTCGACGTAGCGCCCGGCGAACGGGTTCTTCACCAGCGCCATGGCGGCGGCGCGGCGACGCGGCACTTTCGCGACCGGCCCGCCCTCGTGAAAGATCTCCTCGGTCAGAACCGCGATCTTGCGGATCGGAAACTCAGGCATGGGCAACTTCCTTCCCTGGACTTTTGTTGGGCGCGGCAAGCGCCATGGAACCACCGATGCGGGTCTGGCCGGCAAGGAAGAGCGCCGATGCGGCGATCAAGCCCCTGCGGCGGAAATCTTCGGCGACGGCAAGGCCGCTGTCCAGCGCCATGGCGATCTCCGCTGGAGAAAGCCGGCCGACCTCTTGCGTGACAAGCCTGTCGCCAAGGTCGCTGTCCGGCGCCAGATCGCGCGCCGGCACACGCCGGATAGCCTGATGATTGGCCAAGTCGACGGCGTTGGCGATCAGCGTCGCGGCGGCATCGGCTTCTGCTCCAGTGCGCGCCAGCACGGTCACCGCATCGGCAATGCCCAACGAAAACGAACGTCCGCGCCAGCCGCTGGTGGCAACGCCGCGCACACCATCCTCGACATGGACGACGATGCGGTCGGCGAGGCCGTGCCCGGTGCGGGCAATGGCAAGTGTCATCGACCGGCCGGCACCAAGATGGATCGCACTGTCGCCGCCATTGTTGACATAGGCACGGTCGAGCCTGCGTCCGACAAGCAGCGCATCAAGCATTTCGTCGGCTACCGAGCCGGCGACGGCGGCCATCGGCGTGATGAAGCTTTCGGCCAACGGCACCACAGCCGCTTCCATGCGCCGCGCTGTCGGACCGACGAAAGCGCGAGCCCGCAACGCGGCTGGGCGGCGCAGTTCGGGCAATTCCTCCACCAGCTCGGGCAGAATGGTCTGGAATCGTGCTACGGCTTGCTCATAGGCCAGACGGCATTCGCCCGCCTCGCCAAAGGCTTCGACGATAAGGTCGATCGGCCCGTGGTTGAGATGCAGCCGCTTGCCGTCCCGCAGCCAATGTACTTGCGGGCCTTCCATCACCCAGCCCCGTTCGACACAGCGCGGCGCAATTGCGCCAGCGGCGGCCATGGATTGCTGGCCGGCGCATCGGTGCCGCGTCGCGGATTGAGGTATTCGCCACCCCTAGCAACGATGTCCTCGACGCTACGGATCTCGGTCTCGTAACCGCCGAGCCTGACATAATCGTCACGGCGCAGGGTGAATTCGATCGGCGCAACAAGTGCGGGTGTCGGCACATAGCCGAAGGCGCCCTCCGGCACCCGCGTGACATCGACCATCAGCGTGATGCCGCCGCCCGGCCAGACATAGACCGGCGCGCCGCCGACCGTGACATAGGTAGTCAAGCCCTGCACGGAACGGGTCAGGTTGACCGGGTTTTCGGTGACGCCGGCGCGCAGCGAACCACCGGCGCCGCCGATGAACAGCACGGTACACAGCGCCGGCTCGCAATTGTCCTCGATCAGTTCGACCGATTTCTGCAGCCGTTCGGGAAATGGCTTCTGCACCGGCTTCAGCTCGTCGTCGAGCTCGTAATAGGCGAACTGCTCGCCGGTGGTCGAAACCATCAGCAGCGACAGGCCCGGCCGCGCGCCCTTCTTGGCATTCCATTCGCCGAGGATCGACAGCGGGTCGGATATGCTGGTGCCGCCCCAGCCGAGGCCGGGTTCGGAAACCTTGAAATAGCGGCCTGGCGTCGAGCGGCGGCCGATGATTTTTATGCCGGTGTCCTGCCAGCCCAGCACCTTGCCGGCCTGATGCTCCGAGACGACGCCGGTGATGTGGTCGTCGACCACCACCACCTCGTCGACCAGGCCGCGCCATTGCGTGGCGAACATGCCGATGGTGGCCGAGCCGCACCCGACACGCATGCGGTGTTCCTGCTTGCCGTCGATGACGGGCGGTTTGCCGGCTTCGACGATGATGGTGGCGCCGCCGTCGATGGCGAGTTCGACCGGCCTACGGTTGCACAGATTGAGCAGCGCGTCGCAGGTGGCGCGGCCTTCAGCCTTGGAGCCGCCGGTCAGATGATGCACGCCGCCAAGCGACAGCATCTGAGAGCCATATTCGCCTGTCGTGACATGGCCGATCGCTTCGCCTTGCGACCGCACCACAGCCGTTTCGGGTCCGATATGACGGTCGGTGTCGATCTTCACCTTGACGCCACAATAGGAGAAGATGCCCTCGGTGACGACCGTGACGAGATCGACCCCCTCGACCTCCTGGCTGACGATGAACGGCGCCGGCTTGTAGTCGGGGTAGGTCGTGCCGGCACCGATGGCAGTGACGAAGCGGCGGCCGGTGTTGATCAGTTCGCCGTCCCACGCCTCGCCCTCGGCGACGAACGGCACGATTGCGGCCCCGGTTTCCGCCGCATGATCGAGAATGGTCAGCGGGTCCATCCGCACGATCTTGCCGCCGACATTGCCGTAACGGTCGCAGGCGCCGGTGCGGCCATCGGCGATGTAGCACATCACCGGACAGGCATCGCAGCGGATCTTTTCCGCCACCAGCTTCTCGCCGGGATCGTGGGTTTCGAAGCGTTCGGCAAGCTCGCTCATCGGCGTGCCTCCTTTTCGCTAATGGCGGCGCGGATACGCGTCGGCGTCGCAGGAACCTTGGTGACTAGCACGCCGGTGGCGTGGCGGATGGCATTGAGGATCGCCGGCGCCGTCGGGATCAGCACATGCTCACCCAACCCCTTGGCGCCAAAGGGTCCTTCCGGATCCGGAACTTCTATCAGGATGGTCTCGATCGGCGGCACGTCGCCGATGGTCGGGATCAGATAGTCGTGCAGATTCTCGGTGCGGCCGGGAATATACTCCTCCATCAGCGCCATGCCGATGCCTTGCGCGATGCCGCCCTCGATCTGGCCTTCGACCAACAGCGGGTTGATCGCCTTGCCGACATCGTGCGCGGCGGTGATCTTGATCAGCTTCACCGTGCCGAGCTTGAGGTCGACCTCGAGTTCCGCGATCTGCGCGCCATAGCCATAGACCGCATAGGGCTTGCCCTGGCCCTTGGCGTCGAGCGGCAGCGTCGGCGGGTCGTAGGTCTCCTCGGCACGGAAGACGAAGCCTTCGGCATCCACGTCGAGCGAGGCGAGTTCGATACGGCGAGTGGCTTCACCTTCGCGGATAGCGATCGCCGGGCCGTCGAGTTGCAGCGATGCCTTTTCGGACACATTGGCGAAACGCAGGATCTTTTCGCGCAAGGCGCGGCCGGCCTTCTCTGCCGCCTTGCCGGTGACGAAGGTCTGGCGCGAGGCCGATGTCTTGCCGGCATCGGGAGTGATAGCCGTATCGCCGCTCTTCAGCTGGAATTTTTCCAACGGCAAGCCGAGCGCGTCGGCGCAGATCTGGGTGATGACCGTGTTCGAGCCTTGGCCGATATCGATGGCGCCCTGGTGCAGGATGACCGCGCCGTCTGCAGCGATGCCGACGCGAATGGTCGACGGATTGGGCAGCGAAGTGTTGCCGCAGCCGTACCAGCAGGACGCGATGCCAACGCCGCGCCTTCTATCCCTGTTGGCACTGTTGAACGCATCCGCGTCGGCTTTCGCGCGTGCCCAATGCGGCCGCAGCGATTCGAGGCATTCGGCGATGCCGACGCCTGAGTCCAGCCGCTGCCCGGTAACCGTTTCGGACCCGTTCCGAAGGCAGTTTCTCAGCCGAAAGTCGAGCCTATCCATGCCGAGCTTGCCGGCCAGCTCGTCATAGAGCGTCTCCTGCATGATCGTCGCCTGCGGCACACCGAAGCCGCGGAAGGCGCCCGAAATCGGCCCATGCGTGTGAATGGCCCGACCCTCGGCCCGATAGTTCGGCGTCGCATAGGGTCCGGACGCATGCACCGGGACGCGGTTGGCGACCGTCGGCCCCCAGCTTGCATAGGCGCCGGTGTTGAAATCGCCTTCGAAGATCATGCCGGTGACATGACCATCGGCATCGGCGCCGATGGTCGCTTTCATCTCGGCTGGATGGCGCTTGGTGGTCGAAATCATCGATTCGGTGCGGGTGTAGGCGAGTGCCGCCGGCCGCCCCGTCTTCAGCGCTACAAGACCGATCAGCGGCTGCAGCGAGACATCGAGTTTCGAGCCGAAACCGCCGCCCGTCGCCGTCGGCACGATGCGCACCTTGTCGACGGCAAGGCCGAGCACCTTCGCCGTCTCGTCGCGGTCCATATAAGGCGCCTGGGTGCAGGCGACGACCACCAGCGTATCGCCGTCCAGATACGCATAGCCGGCTTCCGGTTCGATATAGGCGTGCTCGACATAGGAGGTGTCGATGGCGCCGGAAACGATGAAGGCCGCGCCGGCGAGAGCCGCCTCGGGGTCACCGCGTTCGACGAAGCCGGCAGTAAGCAGGTTTGCCAGCCGGTTGTCATGAATGAGCTTGGCACCGCCGGCTCTCGCTTCGCACGGCTGCAGAAGATGCGGCAATTCGGTCCAGCGAACCGGAAAATCCGACATGTCTAGATCGAGGATCGCCTCGCGCTCGCCGGCAACGAGAGCTACCGCCTCGCCGCGCAGGCGAGCAAACTCTTCGGCCAACGCCGGCTGGTCGGCGAACGGCCCGATGACGCCGAAACAGTTCTTGCCGGGAATGTCGGCAGCCGTGAAGACACCGGCGATGCCGGGGTGTGCCTTCGCCCAGCCGTCGAGGTCACCGAAGGTGAAGCCAGCGTGATAATGCGGCGAGCGGACCACCAGCACGGCCAGCGCGTCGGCAGGGAAAGAATCGCCGCCGAATTTCTCACCGCCGGTAACTTTTGGCACGCCGTCGAGCCTGATAGGGGAGGAGCCGATCGCTTGGCCGGATTGAGGCAAGCGGAAATCGAGGCTTGCTGCCTGAAGGGAGGCATCCATGACCGCCGCGATGATCTTCCGGTAGCCGGTGCAGCGGCACAGAATCCCGCCCAGCGCGTCCTGCACCTCGGTCTCGGTCGGGTTAGGCTGCTTGTCCAGCAATGCCGTTGCCGCGACCAGCAGCGCTGGCGTGCAGATGCCGCACTGCGCCGCGCCGTGGGCAAGGAACGAGGCTTGCAGCGCCGACAGCCGGCCGTTGGCGAGGCCTTCAACGGTTGTAACCGACGTTCCGGCAGCGGACGCAACCGACATCAGGCAGGCGCAGACGGGATCGCCGTCGACCAGCACCGTGCAGGCACCGCAATCGCCGGCATCGCAGCCGACCTTGGTGCCGGTCAGCAGCAGTTCGTCGCGCAACACCGAGGACAGCCGGCGCAGCGGCGGTACGTTGACCGAGATCGCGTCGCCATTGACCTCGAAGGCGATATCGGCCCGTGCAGCACCGAAGCCAGGCAGGACGTTGCCCAGATCGGGCAGGGCTTCATTCATTTCAGGCTGAACTTGGCTCACGCCGCCACCTCGTCGCCGGTCGTCCATCCCACAGCCGCAAGCACGGCGCGGGCCACGATCTCGCGCACCGCATCGATCCGGTACTCGGCACTGCCGCGCACATCGGCGATCGGCGACAGTTCGCCCATCGGGGCGGACAGGATCGCATCGGCGAGTCCGTCGTCCGACGGGAGCCCGCGCAAGGCAGCCTCGACGCCAACAAGCCGCTTGGCCACCACCGAACAGGAGCCAGCGGCGACCGCGGCATCCGTAACCGTGCCGTTGTCGACGACCAGACGCGCTGCCACCATGGCGATGGAGATCACAAGGTAGCGCCGCGCGCCGAGCTTGACGAAAGCCGACGTGCCAGTGGTAGCGCCTTTCGGCACGCGAATGGCCGTCACCATCTCGCCTGGAAGCAAAGCCGTGCGGCGGTTGCCGAGAATGAAATCGTGCAGCGGCAGACGGCGTGTCGCAGCCACGGAACGCAGCTCGACCTCGGCATCGAGAACCATCAAAGCCGGCACACCATCGGCGGCAGGCGACGCGTTGCAGAGGTTGCCGGCGACGGAGGCGACATTCTGGATCTGCGCCGAGCCGACCTCTCGCGCCGCCTGTTTCAGCGCATCGAAGGCCGGCGGCAAGGGATGGCGAATGATATCGGTCCAGGTCGTACGCGCGCCGATGACGAAATGGCTGCCCGTCTCTGCAATGCCGCGCAGCGCCGCCAGGCCGTTGATGTCGAGGACATCGTCCCGGAACGGTTTGCTGCCCTGCGCCGGATAAAAATCGGTGCCGCCGGCAAGAATGCGCCAGGCGCCCTCGCCAAGCAAAGCGAGCGCTTCGTCGACCGAGGTGGGTTTCGCGTAACGGATCACGCCTTGCCTTCCAGAACAGAGGTCTTCCAGAACCGGTATTTCGAAAGATCCTTCCGGCATCGGCAACCGGGGGAATTCATTCGTATGCAAATGATATCAAGACGGCAGGAATTGTCAAAGCCGGAGTTTGCGACCACTCGATCGGCAAGCATTTCTTATACCTTGAGAGGTTGACGCCGCGGCCCTTCTGGTCAAGTTTCTGCGTCCGGTCGCGTCAGCGGCATTTTCCACTGGAGCCTGCATACGGAAGAGGAAAGCCCATGGCCGACGAAGCGCTTGTCGTCATCGACCTGCAAAACGATTTTTGTCCGGGCGGCGCGCTGGCGGTTGCCGGCGGCGACGAGATCGTGCCGCTGGTCAACGACCTGATCCGGCATGCCGATCACGTCGTGCTGACGCAGGACTGGCACCCCGCCGGCCATTCCAGCTTTGCTTCCAGCCATCCGGGCGCGCAGCCTTTTACAATGATCGAAATGCCCTATGGCCAGCAGACGCTGTGGCCCGACCATTGCATCCAGGGCAGCCTGGGCTCTGATTTCCATTCCGGCCTTGCCTGGACCAAGGCCGAACTCGTCATCCGCAAGGGATTTCGGCCCGATATCGACAGCTATTCGGCCTTTTTCGAGAATGACCGCAAGACACAAACCGGTCTTGGCGGCTATCTCCGGGAACGCGGCATCGGCACGCTGACCCTGGTCGGGCTGGCGACCGATTTCTGCGTCGCCTTCTCGGCGCTGGACGCCGTCAGCCAGGGTTTCAAGACCACCGTCAGGCTCGATGCCTGCCGTGGCATCGATCTCAACGGTTCGCTCGATACAATGCTGCACCGCATGCGCGACGCCGGGGTGACGCTCGAAGACCCCTTGTCGGACTGAACGGATCCTTGGGAAAGAGCCCCCTCACCCGGATTGCCAACCGAATTACGAAGGGTAATTCGGGGCAATCCGACCTCTCCCCAAGGGGAGAGGAGTTCGCTGGCGCCGACGCCTGCCTCTTCTCCCCGGCGGGGAGAAGGTGGCCGCGCAGCGGTCGGATGAGGGGGCCTTTCTCATGCGCTATCCGCCTCTATCCCGTGAATGCCTGGGCGGCATGCATTATAGCGGTTTTCGCAATACTATTTCCTGGAATGGCTTTTGCTGCCGAAGACCACGGCCTGCCCGGTGCCGCGATGTCGCTGTGGTGGGCGCTGCCCTTCACCGGACTGCTTTTGTCGATCGCCACCGGCCCGCTGCTGTTCCCTCATGCCTGGGAGCATCACTACGGCAAGATCGCGGGCCTGTGGGCGGCGCTGGTGATCGTGCCGCTGGCCCTTGCCTTCGGCGTCCCCTCGGCGACCGAGGCGGTGTTGCATGCGCTGCTTACCGAATACATGTCGTTCATCATCCTGCTGTTTGCACTGTTCACCATTTCAGGCGGCATTCTGGTCGCCGGCAACATTCATGGGACGCCGCTGGTCAATGCCGGGCTGTTGCTGGTCGGTGCACTGCTCGCCTCGGTCATCGGCACGACCGGCGCCTCGATGATCCTGATCCGGCCGATCCTGCGCGCCAACGACGCCAGGCCGTTCAACGCCCATGTCGTGATCTTCTTCATCTTCCTGGTCTCCAACATCGGCGGTTCGCTGACGCCTTTGGGCGACCCGCCACTGTTCATCGGCTTCCTGCGCGGTGTCGACTTCTTCTGGACGACTGCCAATCTCTATCGCGAAACGCTGTTCGTCGGCGGTCTCGTGCTGGCCGTCTTCCTAGGCATCGATATCGTCCTGCACCGGCGCGAGGCTGGCGCGCCAAAGATCAAGGATCCGACACCGGATACGGAGGTGCGTCTGCGCGGCCTGGCCAATCTTCCACTGCTGGCCGGCGTGATCGGTGCCATCCTGCTGTCGGCGGCCTGGAAGCCGGGCGTGAGCTTTTCCGCCCTCGGGGTGAGTCTCGAGCTGCAGAACCTGGTGCGCGACGCCACCATCCTGGCGCTCGCCTTCCTTTCGCTCGCCGTCTCGCGCAAGAGCCACCGCGAGGCGAACGGCTTTAATTGGGGACCGATCGCGGAAGTCGCAAAGCTGTTTGCCGGCATCTTCATATGCATCGTGCCGGTCGTCGCCATCTTGAGAGCCGGACATGACGGCGCGCTGGCGCCCCTGGTCGCCCTCGTCACTTCGTCCTCGGGCACGCCCGACGACCTCGCCTATTTCTGGCTGACCGGCGCGCTGTCGTCCTTCCTCGACAATGCACCGACCTATCTGGTGTTCTTCGAGCTTGCCGGCGGCGACCCACGGCACCTGATGACGGAATTCGCCTCGACTCTGGCGGCGATCTCGGCCGGCGCGGTGTTCATGGGCGCGAACACCTATATCGGCAATGCGCCGAACTTCATGGTCTACGCCATAGCCCGACATCGAGGCGTGAAGATGCCGGGCTTTTTCGGCTATATGGCATGGTCCGGCCTGGTACTGATCCCGACATTCCTGATCGCGGGTTTTCTGTTTTTCGGCTGATCACCCGACACCGACATAGCGTCGCACCGCCGACGGGTCGGCGCGCAGCTCTGCGACATCGACCGTCTCGCGATTGCGGCCGTTTTCGATGAAGGCAACGCGGTCGGCGACCGAAAGCACCGCGTCGACACGCTGTTCGACCAGAATGGTCGAGACGCCCATCTCGCGCAATTGCGACACCGTCTCGCGGATCTTGGCGATCATCGACGGCATCAGCCCTTCGGTCGGCTCGTCGAGCAGCAGTACCTGTGGTTCGAGGCACAGCGCACGCGCCATCGCCAGCATCTGCTGTTCGCCGCCGGACAGCGTACCGGAGCGTTGCCTCAGCCGCTGGCGCAGCAATGGAAAAAGGTCGAGGACGTTTTCCCGCACGGCCTTGCCCTTGCCACGCGCCATCAGGCCGATCTCGAGGTTTTCGGCCACCGTCATCTCGGCGAACAGCCGCCTTCCCTGCGGCACATAGGCGACCCCGGCCTTGGGCACCTCGTGCGCCGGCAGTCCGGTCAATTCCTTGCCATCGAGCCTGATCGAGCCGGCGCTTGATGGGACCAGCCCCATGATGGCCTTGAGCGTCGTCGTCTTGCCGGCGCCGTTGCGGCCGAACAGGCACAGCACCTCGCCCTTGTTCAGCACCAGGTCTAGTCCATAGAGCACCTGGACCTCGCCATAGAAGCAGTCGAGCCCCGCGATTGCCAATGCTTCGGACTTCGTCTCCGTCATGGGGCCGTCCCCAGATAGGCTTCCTGCACCGCCGCATTCTCGCGGATCGCTTCCGGCGTGCCTTCGGCGAGAATCCTGCCGGCGTTGAAGACGGTGATGCGGTCGGCCAGTTGCATGACGACAGGCATGTTGTGCTCGATCAAAAGCACGGTGGCGTTTTTGGCGATCTCGCGCACCAGCTCAATGAAATTGTCGATCTCACTGTCGGCAAGGCCTTGCGTCGGTTCATCGAGGATCAGCAGGCGCGGCTTCAGTGCCAGGCCCATCGCCACTTCCAGTAGGCGCTGGTGGCCATAGGACAACTGCCCGGTCGGCATGTGGGCACGATCGGCCAGCCCCGTGCGTTCGAGCGCCGCCATGACGCCTGCCCGCACCGCACCCTTCGAGCGGTCATCGCTCAGGGTCCGCTGCACCGGCAGCGCGACATTGTCGTAGGCGGAAAGATTGGCAAAGACGCTGGTGATCTGGAACGTGTAGGCGATGCCCTGGCGAACCCTGATATAGGCCGGCTCGCTGGTGATGTCGGCACCGTCGAAGATTATCATGCCGGAAGATGGCTGGATGCGGCCGCTGACCAGGCTGACGAAAGTGGTCTTCCCCGCCCCGTTCGGGCCGATGACGGCGCGGATTTCGCCCGGCATCAGCTCGAAATCGACGCCGTCGACGGCACGCAGGCCGCCGAAGTTCCGCGACAGGCCCTTGGTGGTCAAAAGCGGCATCATGGCAGCCATCCGAGCCAGCGCTGCCGGATGCTGCCCAGAATGCCCATGGGGAAAAACAGCACCAGCAGGATCAGGGCGATGCCGACGATCAGCAGATAGGCCGAGGTGTAGCCGCTGGTGATGTCGATGACATAATACATGAACAGCGTGCCGATCAGCGGCCCGAGTGTCGTGGCCGCACCCCCGAGCAGCACCCAGAGCAGCGGCAGGATCGAATACTGCACCGAAGCGAAGCTCGACCCGACATAGCCGAACAGCAGGGCATAGGCGGCGCCCGAAGCAGCGCAGATAGTGCCGGAGATGACGACCGCGGCGAGTTTGTTGGAGAACGTGTCGTAGCCGAGCATCTTCGTCCGCTCCTCGTTCTCGCGGATGGCGACCAGCACGCGGCCATATCTGGAGCGGACGATCGCCAATGTGACAAGCAGCACGAGCGAGAACAGCGCCAGCGCCGTCATATAGCGCCCGGTCGGATTGGTGAGATCGAGCGATCTCGAGCCGAAAGCAAGCACCCGTGCCGGTTGCGGCACGACCATGCCCTGGTCGCCACCGGTCCATGTCGCGAAGTAGAGAATGAGGAGGTAGAAGACCTGGGCGAACATCATGGTGACGATCATAAAGGCGACACCCGTGGTGCGCAGCGCCAACAGGCCTATCGCCAGCGCCAGCACTGCCCCGCAGGCGATCCCGCCAAGGAAGGCCAGTGGCACGCTCCAGCCGAGATGGATGACGGCAAGGCCGGCGCCATAGAGCCCGGCGGCAAAGAACATGGCGTGGCCGAGGCTGAGCAGGCCGACATAGCCGAACAGCATGTTGTAGCCCATGGCAAAGACCGCCAGCACCATGATGCGAGCGAGCAGGCCGTGATAATAGTCCGGCAGCAGGAAGCTCAGCACGAAGAGCAGGGCGATGACGCCGAGATGCAGGGCATAGGCTTTTGCCGGCGAAGCTTCGCTCATCGCGACGCCGTCCCGAACAGGCCTTGCGGGCGGAACACCAGCACCATGGCCACCAGCAGCGTGGCGATGATCTTGGCCAGCGTCGGCGAGAAGAACATCGAGATGATGCCGTCGGACAGGCCGATCAGCACGGCGGCGACGACGGTTCCGCGCAGCGAGCCGAGGCCACCGATGATGACGACGATGAAGGACAGCAGCAGCGGGTCCTGTCCCATCAGATAATGCGCCTGGCTGATCGGCACGATCAGCACCGCGGCAACGGCCGCCAGCATGGCGCCGAGCGCGAAGACGCCGCCATAGACGCGACCGACGGGAATGCCGAAGGCCTGCGCCGTCTCGCTGTCATACTGCGTGGCGCGCATGATGAGGCCGATCTTGGTCCGCGTCAGCACCAGCCATGTCGCGACCAGAAGTAGCGCGGAAGCGGCGATAATGGACAGCTTGTAGCCGGAATAGCCGAACCATGGCAAAAGGATGCGGTAGCTGAACGGCGGCTCTACCGGCCGCGCCTCCGGACCGTAGAAGGTCAGCGCCAACTGCTGGATGATGTAGAGCATGCCGATGGTGGCAACGATGGTGGCTTCCGGATTGTAGTTGAGCCGGCGCAGCACCAAGCGTTCGGCGACCAGCGCGATAGCGCCGACGATCAGCGGCGCAATCACCAATGCAGCCAGGAAGCCGAGTGCCGGGTGGCCGCCGATCGCCGTGGTGATCGCCCAGGCGAGCACGGCACCCAGCATGAAGAACTCGCCATGCGCGACATTGACGACGCGCATGACGCCGAACACCAGCGACAAACCAAGCGCAGTCAGCGCCAGCACGGCGGAGGTGACGAGGCCTTCGAGGGCGGCGAGGAGGAGGTGAGGACCGAAGTGCATCGGTTACACGCCTAGGGTAGGCGCGAGGCGCACCCCCCTCTGCCCTGCCGGGCATCTCCCCCTCAAGGGGGGAGATTGGCTGTCACCACCGCTTTCGGTAATCGCCGAGGCCGGTAGGCAATCACCTTCGCAAAAACTGCCAATCTCCCCCCTTGAGGGGGAGATGTCCGGCAGGACAGAGGGGGGTGGCTTGGCGCTCACGCTGGCTGAGATAAGCTCACAGCGCCTGCGTCGTATAATCCCCCTCGGCCTCGTAAAGCCCGTCCTCGATCTTAGTCTTGTGCACGACTTTCAGCTTGCCGCCCTCGACCTTGGAGATGTTCTGGATGCCGAAGCACTGGTGGATCTTGCCATTGAAAGTTTTGGGTCCCTGCGGGTGCTCGGGTCCTTCGGCGAATTCGGTCAGCGCCTCGGTCGCCTCGACCAGCTTGGCTCGGTCTTCCGGTCCCTTGTAGCCGGCGTCTTCCATCGCTTTCTTGACGACGTAGAGCGTCTCCCAGCAGCCGAACATATGGGCCGCGGTCGAGACGTCCTTTGGGTCGCCGACGGCGGCACCATTGTCGTCGATGCCGACGGCGGCGCGGTAGGCCTTTTGCGCCTCGGAATCGTCTGGCTGCGCATAGCGCGGCGAGCCTTCCCAGAAATGGCTGCCATCGAGGAATTCGAGGCCGGGGCTGTTGATGTCGGTGGCTTCGAGCGAATCGATGAAACCGAACAATTGCGGCCGGTTGGAGCCGTAGAATTCGCCGAGTTCCTTGACGAAGGTGAGCACCGCCGGCCCGACCATGACGTGATAGAGCACCTCGGTCTCGGCCGGGATCTGCGGGAAGTACTTGGTGAAGGAGGATTCCGTCGGCGGGATGGCGATCTGGGCGATGACGTCGGCGCCTTGCGCCTTCAGCGCCGGCGGCAGGTAGTCGCGATGGTCGTAGCCGAAGGCGAAATCCGGGAAGATCATGGTGACCTTCTTGCCGACATTGCCTGCAATCCACGGCGCCATTGCCTGGATCTGGCTCTTCACATCGGTGATCCCAGGCTGGAAGACATACCGGTTCAGCTTGGTCGAGGCGACATGATGGCCTTCGCTGACGACGAAATACGGGATCTTGGCTTCGCCGGCAGCCGGCGCCGAACCGATGACGACGTGCGAGAACAGCGTGCCGAAGACGATGTCGGTCTTGTGATGCGTGGCGAACTTGCCGACCACCTCGGCGCCACGGCCGGGATCGGTGCCGTCATCCTCGATGATCACCTCGACCTGGCGGCCATTGATGCCGCCGGCAGCGTTGATCGCCTTGACCGCGGCAGCCGTGGTCTTCTCGTACCAGCGGCCATAGGCAGCGCCGATGCCGGTGCGGTGCGACTGGAAGCCGATCTTGATCGGCGCCGAACTCTGCGCCTGGGAATAGCGTACGAAGCCGGGGGCGGTGACCAGGCCGGCGGTGGCAGCCAGACCCTTCAGCGCCGTACGGCGGGTGAGCGCAGTCTTGGAGAGGTCGAAAAATCCATTCTTGTCAGCCATGTTCGTTCCCCTGTTTTTCAGTCTTGACCAACGATAAGGCGGCTTAGGCACCCTCTCTCAGAGGACGCGAAAAATTGCATGTGTACAAACTAAATCACCAAAGCCTTGATGTGGCAAGCGAGCTTCCCCGACGATATCGAGGCCGCCGTTTTCTCATCCGGCGGTCGGCGTGGCAAGCAACCAGAGGCCGAAGACGGTGTAGGCGATCATCAGCAAGGTAAGCGGGAACTGGCTGAGCGCGGCGCGGGAAGGCTGCAGGTGCAGGCGCCAGGCGAAGCCGTGGGCGACCAGGACGGCGAGCACATGGCCTGATATGATGGTGCCGGCCTGTACATTCCACAGCCACCACGCCGAGTCCGCCCCGGCAACGATGCCGGCCTCGATCTGCATGTCGGCGGTGCCGAACAGGTTCCAGCCCAGCGCGAACGGATCGGAAAGTGCCGCAAGCGCATATTGGCCGTCGACGAGCAGCGCTGTCAGATAATGAGCGACATGATAGGCGAGCGCGATCGGCACGATCGACCAGACCAGCAGGCCAGCCGCCTGGCCGAGGGTATGATCGCTGCCGGCGAGACGCTGGCCGAGCCGGACGGCAAGCAGGAACACCGCCGCCAGCAGCACGAATGTCAGCACCAACCCGAACGTGCCGCTGCCGATCACCGCGGTGCGGCCGGGAAATTCGAGCGGATTGATGCCGAACAGGCCAAGCCAGAAGAACGTCTTGGACAAGCCGTCGAACGATACCGACGACAGGGCCAGCAGCAGGAAGGCGATGCCGCTCGTCGGCAATGGCTCGGCCGCGAGCAATTTGGCGCCCGGCCAGCACAGGCCAAGCCGGCCGTTCTCATCGCGCTCTACAATCGCGAAGCGCGCCACCATCGAGAAGAAGACCGTCAGGAATTCGCCGCTGCGGCTCCAGGCACGATAGCCGAATACCAGCATCGCAAGGAAGGTGAGCAGCCAGTAAAGGCCCGCGGCTGAGGCCAGCCGCACCGGATCGTCAGGCGCCGGATCGATGAGTTCGAACCAGGCAAAGGCGAAGAACAGTATCACTGCCGACCAGTAGCCAAGCCATCGAGGGTATTGCCACCTTCCCTCGTCGTCCCCGCCCAACAGGCGCGAGACCAGGCGCCATGGCCCGTACCACGGGTTGAGCCATGACCAGAGATCGCCGAAGACGCCTTGCAACAGCGCGACGCCGGCCCACAGCAATGTCCAGATCACCAGCGGCAACGGGTTGGAGAGCGGGTCGCGGCTGCCGGAAAATCCGGCGGCGATCAGGAGTGCAAAGCCGGCAAAGGATATCAGGCTGACGGCAGTGCGGACGCTGTCGCCGAAGGTGAATAGCGGCAGGCGCCGGCGCCAGAAACGATCGAGCCAATCCACCGGCAGCAGCGCCAGCACGAGGAAACTGACGGCAACGGCGAACGCGCCGCCGACCAGGTAGTAGCCCGTCGGCAGGAGCAGGACATGGCCACGGTCGGAGGCGTGCGCGAAGGCGGGGGTGGGGAGAGATGCAGATAAGCAGATGAAGCTTGTCTTTAAGAGGCGACAACCTTCGCCGCAGCGATCCTTCACACCCCCCTCTGGCCTGCCGGCCATCTCCCCCGCAAGGGGGGAGATCGGATGTCGCCCAGCCTTTCGCCAATTTCCAGCATCGGAGAAAAAGGCGGACTGGTCGAAGCGGCCAATCTCCCCCCTTGCGGGGGAGATGTCCGGCAGGACAGAGGGGGGTGGGCGGGAACTCAACCTATCCGAGATTTCATCTTTGCCGGCGATGCTAGATCCTTCGCGGTTTCTCACACCTTGACCAGTTGTTCCACGCGGTCCTTCTCCCCGAAAATCCGCAGATACCGCTCGATCTCTTTCTCATCTCCGGTCGCCTTGGCCGGATTGTCGGAGAGCTTGACCGCCGGCCTGCCATTGGCCTCGGTGACCTTGCAGACCAGCGATATGGCGTCGAGGCTGTTGGTTTCGGTCGGCGCGCAGCCTTCGAAATCATTGGTCAAATTGGTGCCCCAGCCGAAGGACATGCGCACCTTGCCTTTGAAGTGGCGGTAGGTCTCCTCGATTGTCTCGACCTCGAGCCCATCGGAGAAGATCAGCAGCTTCTGGCGGGGATCCTTGCCCTTGTCGCGCCACCACGACAGGATCTTCTCGCCGCCCTCGATAGGCGGGGCGCTGTCGGGACGGAAACCGGTCCAGTCGGCCACCCAGTCCGGTGCGTCGCGCAGGAACGACGCGGTGCCGAAGGCGTCGGGCAGCACGATCAGCAGATTGCCGCCATAGTAGCGCTGCCAGTCCTGCAGCACCTTGTAGGGCGACTGTTTCAGCTCTTTTTCGGAATTGGCCAGCGCCGCGAATACCATCGGCAGTTCATGCGCGTTGGTGCCGAGCGCTTCGAGGTCGTTGTCCATCGCCAGAAGCACGTTGGAGGTGCCGGTGAACGCCTCGCCGATACCTTCCTTCAGCGCTTCGACGCACCAGCGCTGCCACAGGAAGGAATGCCGCCGGCGCGTGCCGAAGTCTGAGATGCGAATCCCGGGCAGCGCTTTCAGCCGCTCGGTCTTGGCCCACATCTTGGCCTTGGCGCGGGCATAGAGCACATCGAGCGCGAATGGCCCGAACGCCCGCATGGCGGCGCGAGATCGGAGTTCGTTGATGATCGCCAGCGCCGGGATCTCCCACAGAGTGGTGTACATCCACGGCCCGTTGAAGGTCAGTTCATATTGCCTGTCCCGCTTCGACAGCTCGTATTCGGGCAGCCGGAAACCTTCGAGCCAGGCGAGAAACTCCGGCTCGAAGATCTGCTTGCGGCCGTAGAAATTGTTACCGGCAAGCCAGATCATTTCCTTCTTGGAGAAGCGCAACGTGCGGGCATGATCGAGCTGTTCGCGCAATTCGCCCTCATCGATCACGTCCGCGAGGCGAACCGAAGTGGTGCGGTTGATCAGCGAGAAGGTGGTCTCGACCTTGGGGTACATGCCCCAGATCATCTGCAGCATCAAAAGCTTGTAGAAATCCGTGTCGAGCAGGCTGCGCACGATCGGATCGAGCTTCCAAGTGTGGTTGTAGACCCGCCGCGCAATATCGGTCTTAGCCATGTTTCAACACCGCCTTTGCTGCCTGCAATCCACAACCGCGACAGGCCTCATAGCATCGAATTCGCCAGAACGCTGCCCGGTTTCAGGCTGGCCCGACAAAAAGAGAGCCCTGTGGAGGCGGAAGCCCACCGATGGCCACCGCAAGCCGCTGTCAGGTTCCGGTTTTGGCACCGATGACCCTGAGCGCCGGACGCTTGCGGCGGCTGACGATGCGGCCGGCCACCGGCGCGTCGGCGCGGCCGTCATCCCCGGCCTTCTCGGCAAACAGCCAATCGATGAACACCTGCACGATCGGCGTCGCCCTCATTTCGTTGCGACAGACGACATAAAAGTCGTCGACCGCCGGCACCGACAGGCTGAACGGCGCGACCAGCATACCCCTGGCCAGCAGCGCGCTCGCCGTCACGGAATCGCCCAGCGCCACGCCATGGCCATGCACCGCCGCCTCGGTCGCCATGCGTGCATCGCCAAGATGATGGCGGCGGCCTCGCTCCAGGTCCAGCGCATCGGCGGCCGCCAGCCATGTGTGCCATTCGCGGCCATCGTCGCCATGCAGGAAGACATGGTCGGCGAGATCCCTGACGCTGCGGATCGGACGGTTGTTGATCAAGGTCGGGCTGACCACGGGAAACAGCTCGAGGCCCGACCATTTGCGCATCCAGCAATCGGCCCAGCTGCCGTCGCCATAATGCACGCAGACGTCGATGTTCGGCGCCCGCAAATCCCTGGGGTCGTTGGAGGGAATAAGCGTCAGACTTATGTCGGGATATTGCGCCATGAAACTGCCGAGCCGCGGTGTCATCCACAGCAACAGCAGCGCCGGCACGCAGGAGACCGAAAGTGTGCCGCTGCTCGCCGGCCTTGTCATGCGCTGGGTGGCGGTCGCGATGCTGTCGAAGGCCGTCGAGACCGCCGGCAAAAGTTCGGCGCCATGCGGCGTCAGTTTGACCCGCTGACCGACCCGCTCGAACAGCTTGACGCCGAGCGACTGCTCGAGTGCCTTGATCTGGTGGCTGATCGCGCCATGCGTGACATTCAGTTCACTCGCCGCCTTGGTCAGCGAGCCATGGCGGGCCGTTGCCTCGAAGGCACGCAGCGGATTGAGAGGCGGCAGCCGATTGCCCATGAGCATCCATTGAAGCACGATCCCGAAAAGTGGAGGCCGGTTTTCGGATGAGATCGTGCGCACAGTTTATTGTGAGATTTTCTCACAGAGAACACGCTAACATTATCATTTGATTTTTCAATGGGGCTGCCAGACACTTGAGCCCGGAACAGCTTCAAGACGTGAAATCTGCAGGCAGCCAGCGCGACAGCGACCCGCCCGGATGACGGTCGGCTCGCCAGGCATCGCCAACGGTCGCACTGCATCAGCCCGGCAGGAGGAGCGGATATGGGATTCGATCGCGGCAAACTCGATGCGTTGCGTCGCAAGTATGGTGAAAGCCATGGCGGCGAAATGTTCGACCCGAAGTTCCGCAAGGTCGCCGACAAGATCTTTTCCAAGAGCGGCACGCGGCTGGCGCCCTATTCCGGCATCCCGACCTTCCTCGCCGCACCTTACCGCGAAATAGCAGCCGACAATCCGGATTTCGGCGATTTGCAGGTGGCGATGATCGGCGTGCCGATGGATCTCGGCGTCACCAACCGGCCGGGCGCGCGCTTCGGGCCAAGGGCGCTGCGCGCCATCGAGCGCATCGGCCCCTACAATCACGTGCTGGAATGCGCGCCGACGCATGAGCTCAGGGTCGCCGATATCGGCGATACGCCGTTTCGCAGCCGCTACCGGCTGGAGGTCAGCCATGAAGACATCGAGCACCGCACCAACCAGATCGTCGATGCCGGCGTCATTCCATTGTCTGTGGGCGGCGACCATTCGATCAGCCATCCGATCCTGAAGGCCGTCGGCAAGAAGGCTCCGGTCGGGCTGATCCACATCGATGCCCATTGCGACACCAGTGGTCTGTTCGACATGACCAAATTCCACCATGGCGGGCCGTTCCGCAACGCCGTGCTCGATGGCGTGCTCGATCCGACGCGCACGATCCAGATCGGCATTCGCGGCTCGGCCGAATATCTGTGGGAGTTCACCTATGAGTCCGGCATGACGGTGGTCCATGCCGAGGAGGTGACCGGTCTCGGCATTCCCGCCATCATCGAGAAGGCGCGCAAGATCGTCGGCGACGGGCCGACCTACATTTCCTTCGACATCGATAGCGTCGATCCGGCCTTCGCGCCCGGCACCGGCACGCCGGAAGTCGGCGGGCTGACGACGCGCGAAGTGCTTGAATTGCTGCGCGGCCTCAAGGGCCTCAACATCGTCGGCGGCGATGTCGTCGAGGTGGCGCCGCAATACGACGCCACCACCAACACGGCGCATGCCGGCGCACAGGTGCTGTTCGAGATCCTGAGCCTGATGGTGTTCAGCCCGGCTGTTACCGGCAAGGGAACCTGACGTTCAGAAAGCAAAGGCGGCCGCCGTACTGGAGCCGGCGGCCGACCCAAACAAACAAAGCTTCCAGAGGGGAATAAAAATGACGATCCGAAAGACATTTGCATCCATTGCCGCCATGCTCGTGCTCAGCACCGCTGGTCTCTCATTCGCCACGCAGGCCGCCAGCGCCGATGCGCTGGCAGATATCACCAAGGCCGGCGCCATCAATGTCGGCGTCTTCGCCGATTTCCCGCCCTTCTCCTCGGCCAGCGCCGATATGAGCCTCAAGGGCTATGACATGGATGTCGCGCAATACATTGCCGATACGCTCAAGGTGAAGCTCAATCCTGTCGCCGTCACCGGCCAGAACCGCATCCCGTATCTGAACGACCATCGCGTCGACCTCTTGATGAGCGTCGGCTATTCGAAGGAGCGCGAGCAGGTGATCGACTTCGCTGTCGCCTACGCGCCCTACTACATCGCCGTCATCGGTCCGGCGGCACTTTCGGTCAAGGGCAAGGAAGACCTTGCCGACAAGTCGATCGCCGTCAACCGCGGCACGCTGGAAGACACCTCGCTCACCGAGGCAGCGCCGGCGTCGGCCGACATCAAGCGCTTCGACAACTACAATTCGGTGATCCAGGCCTTCATCTCGGGCCAGACGCAATTGATGGTCGTCGGCAACGATGTCGGCGCGCAGGTGCTGGCCAAGCAGGACGCGCTGAAGCCCGAGCAGAAGTTCCAGCTCCTGACCTCGCCCTCCCATATCGGTCTCAACAAGAATGAGGACAGCCTGAAGAAGGCGGTCAACGATGCCGTTGCCAAGATGCTGGCGGACGGCAAGCTCGACGAAAGCTCGAAAGCCTGGCTGAAGACGCCGCTCAATCCCGACAATCTCAAGGATTGAGTTTCCGTGGCCTTTGCCTGGCTTCCAGGTGCCGTCGGCGATATAGCGCGCGGCGCGGCCACGACGATCCTGTTGATCGCCGTGACCACGCTGGCGGGAACGTTCCTCAGCATCCTGGGTGCCGCGGGGCGCCGCAACGGCCCGGTGCTGCTCAAGCGGGCCATCGCCTGGTATGTCGAGATCATCCGCAACACGCCGTTCCTGGTGCAGCTGTTCTTCATCTTCTTCGGCCTGCCCAGCCTTGGCATCAGGCTCGATCCGGTGCTGGCCGCCATCCTGGCGATGACGCTCAACATGGCGGCCTACACCATCGAGATCGTCGGCGCCGGGCTTGACGCCGTGCCTGGCGGACAGACGGAAGCAGCCCTGGCACTTGGGCTGCGGCCACGTCAGGTGTTCATCAAGATCGTGCTGCCCCAGGCGCTCAAAGTGATCTTTCCGGCGCTGACCAGCCAAATCGTCATCATGATGCTGGAGTCCGCCGTCGTGTCGCAGATCGCAGTGCGCGAGCTGACCTACGAGGCCGACATGCTGCAGGCGCGCACCTTCCGTTCCTTCGAGACCTATCTGGTCGTGACCTTGGTTTATCTCTTGATGTCGATGGCATTGCGCCGGCTGCTGGTGTCAGGTGGACGCCGCATCCTGGGGGCCGGCGTGTCATGATCGAATTCACCTTCTGGGACATCGTGCGCAACCTGCTGCTCGCCGCCCGCTGGACGGTGCTGCTATCGCTGGCGGCCTTCATCGGCGGCGGCATCGTCGGCCTGGTCGTGCTGCTCTTCAGGATCGCGAAGAATAAGTGGAGCCGGCGCGTCGCCTCCGGCTATATCGCCCTGTTCCAGGGGACGCCGCTTTTGATGCAGCTGTTCCTGATGTTCTTCGGTCTGCCGATGCTGGGCCTGCGCATCGAGCCATGGACGGCGGCGGTGCTCGGCCTGACCTTCTTCGCCAGCGCCTATCTCGCCGAAATCTGGCGCTCCGGCGTCGCCGCCCTGCCGCTAGGCCAATGGGACGCCGGCGCCAGCCTCGGCCTGCACTACCTGCAGGAACTCAGGCTGATCATCCTGCCGCAGGCGTTTTCGATCACCCGCGCGCCGACAGTCGGTTTCCTGGTGCAGCTCATCAAATCGACGGCGCTGACCTCGATCATCGGCTTCGAGGAACTGGTGCGCACCTCCAACGCCATCAACAACGCCACCTTCGAACCGTTCAAGGTCTACGGGCTGGTGGCGCTGATCTTCTTCGTCATGTGCTTTCCGCTGACGCAGTACGCGCGGAAGCTCGAAAAGCGGGCTATGGCGCATTGAGGCCGAATGCACGTTGACATTGCGGGCTGAAGATCGCCGGCAGTATCATCGCACAGGCAGCACGCGAATGAAGGCGACGCATGGGGAAGCCAGTCGGCAGCTCTAGCGCTTTACATCTGCAGCCGAGTACCTAGTTTTAAAGCTTCGCACCGTGCACCTTCGTGCGTGGATGATCGAGAACGGGACCGTGAGCTCTGGCCGGCCCCATCAAAAACTTCCGAAAGGATGACTGCTATGACACAGGCCAAGAATGGCGACACCGTGCGCATCAACTATACTGGACGTCTGGCCGACGGCACTCAATTCGATGCTTCCGGCAGCGAACCGCTGCAATTCACGCTGGGTGAAGGGCAACTGATCCCTGGCCTTGAAACCCAGGTCGAGGGCATGGAGGTGGGTGCGAAAAGCACCGTCAAAGTTCCCGCCGAGGCCGGCTATGGGCCACACCGCCCTGAAGCGGTCATGACCATCGATCGCGCCAAGGTGCCAGACAACATCAACGTCGATGTCGGCACTCGATTGCAGGTTAGAACCGGCGACGGGCGCCCCATGCCTGTAACGGTCGTCGGCGCGGACGACTCCAGCGTCAAGCTCGACGGCAATCATCCGTTGGCCGGTAAGGACCTGGTGTTCGATGTTGAACTGGTCGAGATCGTTCAGGCGGCGTAGTTTCGGCGTCAACGGGATGAATCATGGCTGAAAGTTTGAGTCACCGGTTCGACTCAACCCGCAGCGCGAAGAATATGACGGTCGCCGAGCAACGGGCGGCCGTCCCATATCAATGTCCGAACACCAGCGGCGGCGCCAGGCGATCCCGCCGCAACAGCGCCAGAAGCAGCGCGCCGCCACGGCCAGCCGGGCGGCCGCTGTTGCCTTTACTTCGGTATAGGCAAAGACGAGACACGGAAGCTGCAACCTGCCACCAGGCTCTCGCCAGGGCCAAGCACCGTCAATCCATTCCATTTGTCGATCGAGCCGCGGTTGTGAGCATCGACGACATGACTTATCGGCTCGAAACAGAAGAAGTCGCTCGCCTGCGATGGCGAATAGACCTGGTAGAAGTTCAAAGGCGGCGACGCTTCGATCCTGAGGCCGCAATTTTGCTCCGGCCAACATATGGAAGCGACGCCGTCCCAGCCGGCGAAGGCATTGTTTATCCATCCGACCGGCAAGGCAGTCGGCGTGCCGAAATCCCAATCGGGACGGGTTTTGACATCCACGAACCCGTCGGGAAGATGGTCGGGCCGTTCGAGGCAGACCTGTGACGCCGGGGCGTGAAGCGTTGTCCGTGAGGTTCTGGGCAACCATGGATGAACGCCAAGCCCGAACGGAAGCCTGACCGTCGCGCGGTTGACGATTTGAAGCAGCAGTTCGAGCGCCTGTCCAGTCAGCGCGTAGCTCACCTCCGCGCGGTACCGGTACGGGCCGGGTCCCCCGCTGGTCAGCGACAGCCTGGCATGGTCCGGCGTCAGGCTGTCGACATCCCATGCTTTTGAAAATCCATTGCCGTGAATGGGAAACGGCTCGCCGGCAAGGTTGGGAAGCAGTTCGTGAAAATTGGCGTCGAAGGTGAAGCCACCGCTCGAGATGCGATTTGACCATGGCAGGAGCAAATTGCAGGCGAGATCGAAGGGGTTCGAACTCCCGTGCTCCGGCCATGGCCTGAACAGCGGCACGCGGCCATGGTCGAACCGCGCCAGACCTGCCCCAAGCGAAGGAACAATCTCGGCGGACAGGTCGCCGCTTCGAATTTCAATGGTCTCGATCATTCAGGAGGTATCGGCCTTGGCAGCGGCGGCCGGCTGTTGATGGCGACCCTTGCGGGCGACAGCGAGAAGGTCATTCGACGCGATGCCGATCAGCGCTTTCATCTGGTCATGCGCGTCGTCGACCCTACGCATGCGGATGGCCTCCAGCACGTCGCCATGCGCGCTCAGCGTCTGCTGGTAATTGGCGGTGGCCGATGTGGTCAATCGGAAGGAGAAGCTCAGCGCCGCGGCAAGCATGTTGCCGAGATTGGCGAAAACCGGGTTGCGGCTGGCGCGCAGGATGGCGGTATGAAAGCGGACGTCGGCGTCGAGACAGGCGGCGAGGTCATCCTCCGGCGCTATCCGCATGGCCTCATAGGCGGCTTCGATCACAGCGAGATCGCCCGAGGTCGCCATCTTTGCCGCAAGCTGCGCGGCAGCTGGCTCGATGACCAGCCGCGCCTCGATCAAGCCGCGAACAAAATCGAGATCGGGCTCGATATCGCGCATCCATTCGAGAACCTGCGCATCCAGCCTGTTCCATTCGCTCGACACACGCACGCGGGTGCCTGCCCGCTTGCGCGCCTCGATCAATCCCTTGGCCGAAAGCGTCAGCAGCGCATCGCGAAGCGCTGTGCGGCTGGCGCCGTAGATGACACACAGTTCAGCCTCGGTCGGCAGCAGCGCGTGCTGTGCATAGGTGCCGGCGAGAATGCGCTGTCCGAGATCGCGGGCGATACGATCCTTCAGGGATGACGTGGCGCCATCCCCGGCGGACGGATCCTGCTTGCCTTGACCAGTCGAAGCGGTCGCCGCGTCCATCGTCATGTCCTGTTCAAGTGGTACTCGGCAATCACCACAGCAAGGATCAGCAGCGAGCCTTTTGCAAGCAATTGATAAAAGGTTGGTACCGACGTCAGTATCATTCCGTTGTTGAGCACGCCAATGATGGCGACGCCGAGCAGCGCGCCGACAATCGTTCCCTTGCCGCCCTGCAAGGCGCAGCCACCCAGCACCGCCGCTGTAATGGCCTCGAGTTCCAGGCCCTGCGATCCGGATACAGGCTGCCCCGAGCCGGTGCGGGCAGCCAGCAGGATCCCGGCCAGACCGGCGGCAACGCCACTCATGATGTAGATGCCGACGCGGTAGCGGTTGATGTTGATGCCGGAGAAGCGGGCGACAACGGGATTGCCGCCGAGCGCATAGATGTTGCGGCCGACGATCGAGCGCGCCAGGAAGAGATGGAACACGATCGCAGTCAGAACAAGAATCCAGATCAGCAGCGGCAGGCCGAGGATCCGCCCGATGCCTATGAACCGGAACGTGTCGCTGAAGATGGCGATCGACTGGCCATCGGACATGATGAAGGCGATACCCCGAAAAATAGCCATGGTGCCGAGCGTGGCAATGACCGCATTGACCCGTCCGTAGGTGATGATGATGCCGTTGACGAGACCGGCAAGACCGCCAAGCACCAGGCCGGCAACGATGCCCGCCGAGGGCGACCCGGTCGCCTGGATGGCCATTGCAGTCGATACGGTGGTCAGGCCGACAGTGGCGCCGACGGCGATATCGAGGCCGCCGGCGACAATGACAACGGTCTGGCTCATCGCCAACACGCCGAGGATGGTGATGCCGAGACCGATGTTGAGCAGGTTTCGGCTGGAGAAAAACACATCGCCGCGCAGCGAACCGAAGATGACGACGAGAATGGCGAGCGCGACCAGCAGGCTGATGTTGTGAACGCCGAGGCGCTCCACTAGGCGCGAGGAAGCCCCCCTGGCGCCGGTCTGCGCTTTCGAGGCGCGAAGCTCGAGGCTGTTCATTGGATGTGGTCTCCGAGCGCTGGTGCCGATTGCGGCATGGCGTGTTTGAGGATCGTCGCCTCGTCGATGTCGGGCCGGGACAATTCGGCGGTGATGCGGCCTCCCGCCATGACCAGAACCCTGTCGGCGAGGCCGATGAGTTCCGGCATTTCCGAAGAGATCAGGATGATGCCGATCCCGCTTGCCGCGAGTTCATCGATCAGCCGATAGATTTCCGCCTTGGCGCCGATGTCGATGCCGCGGGTCGGTTCGTCCAGGATGAGCAGCATCGGCTGCCGGGCAAGCCAGCGCGCCAGAACGACTTTCTGCTGGTTGCCGCCCGACAGCTTTGAAACCTCTTCGTCGAGATTGGGAGCCTTGATCGACATCTTGGCTGCCAGCGGCGAGACAATCTCCAGCGCCTTGCGCCGGTTGAAGAAGCCGAAGCTCGACGTCTTGTCGGGCACGCAAAGTGCCGCGTTGTCGAGAATGCTTCTAAAAAGGAGCAGCGCCTCGTGCTTGCGGTCTTCCGGAGCAAAGCCAATGCCGGCGACGATTGCCGCATGCGGACTGTTGGCGAGAACCGACACGCCATTCATGACTATGGTTCCAGCGAGGCGGCGGTCATAGCCGACAATCGCCTTTGCCAGTTCGGATCGGCCCGCACCCATGAGGCCGGCGATGCCGAGCACCTCGCCTCGGCGAACCCTGAGGCTGACATCGCTGACGCGGTCGGTGCTCAGGCCCGCCACGTCCAGCAACAGTTGTCCCGCCCGCCACGTCTCGCGCGTGAACAGGTCGGCTATGTCGCGGCCGACCATGAGCTTGGCAATGGTCTGTTCGCTGGCACCGGCTGCCGGCGAATCGTCGACCAGCCGACCGTCGCGCAAAACGACGATGCGGTCGGCAAGGTCGATGATCTCGTTCAGCCGGTGCGAGATGTAGACGATCGATGTTCCCTCTTCGCGCAGTCGGCGGATGACTGAAAACAGGCGGCGCGCCTCGTCATCGGTCAGCGACGAAGTCGGCTCGTCGAAGGCGATCAGGCGGCCGCCGGCGCGGATGGCGCGCATGATCTCGATCATCTGCCGTTGCGCCGGGCCGAGTGTGCTGCACAGTTGCCGCGGCCGCATGTCCTGCTGCATGCCGAAGGTCGCAAGCACCCGGTCGGTCTGTTCCTCCAGCTTGCGCCAGTCCAGCAGCACGCCCGCCAGTCGCGGCAATTCACCGACGAAGATATTTTCGGCAACCGTCAGGTTCGGCACGATCTCCGGCTCTTGATGGATGACGCGAATTCCGGCCCGATGGCTGTCGCGCGGCTCGCCGAAAACAATCGGCGTGGAACCGTGCCGCACGGTGCCGCCGTCGGGGCCGAACACACCTTCGAGAATGCGCATCATCGTTGATTTGCCGGCGCCGTTCTCGCCGACCAAAGCGAGCACCTCGCCCGGCCGGAAGGCGATCGAGACGCTGTCGAGCGCCTGCACGACGCCAAAGCGCTTCGATACCTTGTCGAGCGAGAAGAAATCCGGTTGGGTCAAAGCTCACTCCTTGGGAATACGTGCAACCGTACAGCGTCATGCGCCTTACGGCGCATGACGCGTAACCGGTTCACTTGCAGAGCTTGGCCTTGTAGTCCGAGGCAAAATTGTCGGCGGTGATGTATTCCGGGTCGGTGAAGGATTGAACCGGCAGCTGCGTTCCATCCTTGATCGAGGCCAACAGGATCTTTACCGCCAGCGCGCCATGGTTTGCAGAGTTCAGCCACATCGTACCACGGAATGCCGAAGGCTTTCCGGATCCGAAGGCCTCACAGGCGCGACTGCCGTCAATGCCGATGCCCATGCCCTGGTCCGGGGTATAGCCGGCGTTTTCCAGGGCACGCGCCCCACCCAGCACGCCGTCGTCATTGCAGGAATAGAATATCCAGTTGGTGACGCTGGGATTGGCGGTCAAGGTGGTGGTCATCACGTCGATGGCATTGACCATCGTGTTGTCGTAGGGGACGCGAACGATGTTGGCGGGCTTGAAGTCGGGCACCGCCTTCAGGAATGCCTCTTCGGCGCCCTTGTTGCGCTGCATGCAGGTATCCGCCTTGCGGTCCTCGATCGAGGCGATGCGCACCTCTTTCCCGGCCCAGCCGCCTGTCTTGTAGAGCTTGGCCAGTTCTTCGCCCACACGCGCGCCGATATTGTACGCATTCATCCCGACATAGGGGACCTGGGAGCCGTCCTGGTAGTAGATGTCGTCGTCGACCGCCACTAAAGGAATTTTCGCTGCCTTGGCTTTCTCGGCGATGACCGGCCCCAGCGCCTTGTCGGGAACGACGATGGCGATGCCCTTGACGCCGTCACCCACCATTGTATCGAAAGTGGTGATCGTCAAATTGGCATCGAACTGGACGTCCTGCGATACGAAGGTGGCTCCGCCGGCCTCTGCCGCTTTCTTGGCGCCGCCGACTTCGGCGACGAACCATGGATGGTCACCCATCTTGTTGATGTAGCCGATCTTGATGTCGTCGGCGCTTGCCGCGCCGGCCATCAATCCGCCAGCCAGTATCGCCAGTGCTGCCACTGTCTTGGTCGTCGATTTCATGTGGATCCTCCCTGCTTGATGGTTGTCAGTCGTGGTAGAGAACCGAGCGGCCACCATCGATGGTGATCGTTTCGGCATTGATGAACGGCGCTTCGTCGGAAGCGAGGAAAACGGCCGTCATTGCAACCTCGTCCGGCCGGCCAATGCGCTTGGGCGGATGGAGGTCATAGGCCCGCCGCTTCTCCTCGGCGGGGTTTGGAAATGTGTTCCAGTAGGCTTCCGCGATCGGCGTCTCGACGTAACCGGGGGCGATCGCGTTCACGCGGATGCCGCGCGCCGCATATTCGATGGCGAGCGAGCGGGTCAGGCCGACAAGCGCATGCTTGGCAACCGGATAGGGAAAAGTGTGAGGAATGATCTTGAAAGCGTGGCAGCTGGCTATGTTGACGATCGATCCCGAGCCGTTCGCCAGCATCGTCGGCAGAACCGCCTTGGCGCAGAACCATGCGGCCTGGAGGTCGAGCTTCAGGCAACGGTCCCATTCCTCGTCCGGCATCAGCAGAGGTTCGTGGAAGACGTTGGCGCCGGCATTGTTGACGAGAACGTCGATGCCGCCATAAGCCGCTATCGTGCGGGCTACCATGTCGGCTACCGCCGATTGGTCCGTGACGTCGATTTCGACGAAAAGCGCGTCGGCACCCTGGGCACGCAACGCGTCGGCGATTGCCTTGCCGCTTGCCGCATTCAGCTCGGCGATAACGGTCTTTGCCCCCTGCATGGCGAAGGCCCGGGCCGTGGCGGCGCCGATGCCTTGTCCGGCGCCGGTGACGATCGCGATCTTTCCCTGAAGCCTGCCTGTCATGGCGCTCACCAATCGACCACGGTGCCGTCGGGCATGATCGCGTTGCGGGCATGCAACACTTCCTGCTTGAAGGGGTGGCGCGCTATGACATCCTCATTGACGGTGACGCCTAGTCCCGGCAGTTCAGGCACGTCCCAGCGGCCCGGTTTGCGTTGGATCGGCCAGGACACGACGTCGTCGTACCAGGCGACCGCGCCGGACATCTCCTCCTGGATGATGACGTTCGGCGTCGATATGCCGAAGTGAAGTGCTGCAACGCCGGCGATCGGGCCGAGCGGGTTGTGCGGCGCAAGGCCGATGCCGGCCGTTTCCGCCAGGGCCGCGATCTTCTTGGTCTCGAGCAGGCCGCCGGTGTGGCAGATATCCGGCTGGGCAATGTTGAAGGCGCGCGCCGCGATCGAGTGGGTGAACTCGCGGCGCCCGATCAGCCGTTCGCCGGACGCGATCGGTACCGCCGATCGCGCGGTGATATGCGCTAGGCCGGCGACATCTTCAGGTGGCACCGGTTCTTCGGCGAACATGATGCGGGCCGGCTCGATCGCCTTGAGGTAGTCCATCGCCGCGTTGACGGAGGCCGGGCGTCCGTGAAAGTCGACCATGATGTCGATATCGGGACCGACGGCTTCGCGCAGCGCGCCAATCATGTTGGCGACGGCGTCCACCGCCTTCGCCGGCGAGACGTAGTGGGTATAGGGAATGCAGACGACCTTGACCGCGTCATAGCCGGCCTGCGTGACGATGCGTCCGCGTTCGACGATCATGTCCGCCGACCCGCTCTCATAGACCGCCTTCATGTCGCCCAGGCCGAGATGCGTGTAGGTGCGCAGATAGTTGCGAACCTGGCCGCCGAGAAGCCGCCAGACCGGGACGCCCAGCGATTTGCCCAGGATATCCCAAAGTGCGATCTCGATGCCGCTGACGGCTGACATTCCCTCGACGCCGAGACGCCAGAAGCCATGCCGCGTCAGGATCTGGTAGCACTGTTCGACATTGCGCGGGTCCTGCCCGATGAGCAGCGCCTCAAGATCCTGCAACGCGCCGACAACGGCACGCGTCTTCCATTCCAGCGTCGCCTCACCCCAGCCAAACAGACCGGGCTCGTCGGTTTCGACCCGAACGAAAACCCAGTTACGCATTTCCGCATTGCAGACCAGCGCCTTGATGGCCGTAATTTTCATTGATCCTCCCCGTGTCGTCTTTTTTTACGACATTATGTATGATTTATTACGGTTAACATGTGCAAGTCAAGTGCAGCATGGCCGGGTTCATGTCGTATTTTGCTGGCAGTGCCGGCAGCAGGCGCAAAGCGTCATCAGGGCCTGAGCCCTTCAACGTCGGCAGTTCACGTCTGTGCACGCAGGGTGTTAGAAGGCCCGCTCCTGGCCTTGCGAGCCTCGAAGCCGCCAGTCCGCCACGGCCCGTGCCGAGACGTTCATTGCGTCGGCTAATCGCCGGCTCATGGCGCTTAGCTGACGTTTCGCGTCAGTTCTGAAGGCGCCGTTGGATGGGCCTCAAAGTTGGGACCTAACGGCCACCTGCAACGGGCGCCCGGTTACTCTCATTGCCCGAACACCAGCGGCGGCGCCAGGCGATCCCGCCGCAGCCAGCGCGCCAGAAGCAGCGCCGCCACCACGGCCAGCCCCGACGACAGGCCGATCCAGATGCCGACGCCACGGAAGCCGAAATGGAAGGCGAGTAGCACACCGAGCGGCAGGCCGATGCCCCAATATCCGATCGCGGCATAGATCATCGGCACCTTGGTGTCGTGCAGGCCGCGCAGCATGCCGGCGGCCACCGCCTGCGCGCCATCGAAGACCTGGAACAGTGCTGCGAAGGCGAGGAACGACACGGCAAGCGCGATCACCCTGGCATTGGCCGGATTGCTCAGGTCGATGAAGGCGCTGATCAGCGGATGCGGCCACAGGATCATCACCAGCCCCATCAGTGCCATGAACGAGACGCCGATGACGAAGGCGGTCCAGCCGGCGCGCGAAACGCCTTCCGGATTGCCGGCGCCGTGGGCAAGCCCGACGCGCACCGTTACCGCCTGGTTGAGGCCGAGCGGCACCATGAAGCTGATCGAGGCAATCTGGATGGCGATGGCGTGCGCGGCGAGCGAATCCGCGTCGATCAGGCCCATCAACAGCGCCGCCGCGTTGAAGATCGTCACCTCGAAGGCGAGGAGGCCCGCAATCGGCAGGCCGAGCCGCAGAAGGCCCCTGAAGCGCGGCCAGTCAGCGCGCCAGAAGCGCCCGAACAGACGATAGCGCCGGAACTTCTTCTCCAGCATCACCACGACGGCCATGCCGACGAACATCAGCGTGCTGGACAACGAGGTGGCAAGGCCCGAGCCGGCGATGCCCATCGACGGGATGCCAAGATTGCCGAACATGAACAGCCAATTGAAGAAGGCATTGCAGGCGACGGCGACGAAGACGATGACCAGCGCCCAGCCCGGCCGCTCCAGCGCCGAGATGAACGAGCGCAGCACGATATAGCCGTAGAAGGGCAGCACCGCCCATTCGAGCCATCGCAGATAGATGCCGGCCTGATGGGCGAGTGCCGGATCCTGGCCCATGGCCAGCAGGATAGCCTCGCCGTGCCACAGCACGAGCCAGATCGGGATCGAGATCAGGATCGCAAGCCACAGGCCCTGGCGCACGGTGCGGCGCAAGTCGCGCACCGAATGGCGGCGGCGGCCGAGCTCGGTCGCGATCATCGGCGAGGTCGCCAGCATCAGGCCGAGCCCGAAGATCAGCGGCATGAAATAAAGATTGGCGCCAAGCGCGCCGCTGGCCAGCGTATCCGGCCCCAGACGGCCCATCATCATGACGTCGGTGGCCGTCATCGCGGTCTGACCGAGATTGGTCAGCACCATCGGCCAGGCGAGCGCCAGCGTCGCCATGATTTCCTGGCGCCAAAGATTTTCCGGCGCGCGAGCGCCGGCTTCGATCGCAGACATTGTCCTGCTCTTTCCAGTTGCGGCACATCGGCACGAGCCGGAAGCCGCATTTCAAACGGCAAAACCTTCGGTTTCGCGGCGTTTGCGCCAGCTTTTGGACGAAACGCGACATGAAGGCAAGAGAGGAGGAGCGGGAACAGATTGAGCCAGCCGGAACACCAGGACCACCACTGGTTGCCGCCGAGGTGCATTTCACAGTGGGCAATCGGCTGCTACTGATTGCATGAGGGGCGACAGATTCCGGAGGAGGCAGGATGCAGTTCAGGCGCAGGAAGAACCCGGTCTCGATCCCGCGGACAGCGCCGTCCTTCGAGCACATCGTCACCGAGGCGAGCGAAAGCTTCCTGTGGCGGCTCGACGACTATCCCTGGGAGCGCAACGTCTGGAACTTCCATCCGGAATACGAGATCCACCTGTTGCGAAAATCCTCCGGCGTGGTCCTGGTCGGCGATCATATCGGCGAATTCGGGCCGGGCTACCTGACCATCGTCGGTGGCGGGCTGCCGCATGACTGGGTGACTTCGGTGCAACCGGGAGAACTGATCGAAGGCCGCGACATCGTCCTGCAGTTCGATGCGCAGAGGTTGCGCGGATCGGCAGGCCTGTTGCCGGAATTGCGCGAACTGGAACCGTTCCTCGAACGGTCGCTGCGCGGCATGGTCTTTTACGGCCGCACCGCGCTGGATGGTGCCGACATCATGGAGCGGATGGGCGAGGTTAGCGGGCTAAGCAGGTTCTGTCTTTTCCTGGATCTCGTCGACCTTCTCGCACGCACCGACGAGTACGAATTGCTGTCGTCGCCTGATTTTTCGCCGGTTCTCGATGCCGCCTCGCTCGACATCATCCAGCGCACGCTGACCTATCTGTTCCAGCATTTTGCCGAGGATCTGAAGCTGCCGGAGGTGGCGGAACTGGCCGGAATGACGGAGAGCACGTTCTCGCGGTTCTTCCAGAAGAACACCGGCAACAGCTTCAGCGACCACCTAGCCAAGCTCAGGCTCTGGCAGGCTTGCAAGCTTTTGGCGGACACCGATATCGCGATCACCGATATCTGTTTTCAGGTCGGCTACATGAACATCTCGAACTTCAACCGCGCCTTCATGCGCAAGCACAAGATGACGCCGTCATCTTATCGCCGGCTGTCACGGCAGCGGCTGACAATGCGTGCATAAGCGCATCCTGAAATACCGTTTCAGACCAAATCGATACTCATGTGACAGGCGTCGTATCCCGGCGCCGGTTTTTGCACCGCACAATGCATAAAAGTACAGGTCTGCTGCAACGAGGCTTCTAGCAAGCCTCGTCGCAACTCCGCATTTTAGCGATGGGTGGCATGTCACTCGGGCGATGGTGAGGATCGCGCAAGCCGAGGACTTCCGCTTCCTGCGAAATGTTCCTGGAGGAGAAAAGATCATGAAACCAGTTCGGCTTGCTGCCAGCCTTGGCGCAGCTTTTATGCTTTCCGCTACCGTTTCCACCATTGCCTTGGCGCAGGCGCCGGTCTGCTCGGCGCCGGTCAAGGTGCTGGCGCAGCCACGCGACGGCCTGACGCTTCTGGAGGACTCCAAGGACGAGTTCCAGAAGCTGGCCGGTGCCACCTTCCAGATCGACTATCTGAACGAGAACGACCGCCGTGCGAAATCGCGCGCCGATGCGTCCACCGTCGGCAACTACAACGTCTACTATGTCGACGAAGCCAACGTGGCGCTATTTGCCTCGTCGAAATGGATCGTGCCGCTCACCGACTATTATCCGGCGGACTACGACTATGCCGATTTCGATCCGGGCCGCCAGAAGGTCGCCACCTATGACGGCAAGGTCTGGTTCGCGCCGCTGACCGGCGGCGGCGACCTGATGGTCTACCGCAAGGATATTCTGGAGGCCGCCGGCATCCAGCCGCCGAAGACGCTGGACGAACTGATTGCCGACGTGCCGAAGCTGACCAATCCGGACAAGGGCATATATGGCATCGCGCTGCGCGGCGCACGCGGTTCGGGCGCCAATGTCTGGCGCTGGATGCCGTTGTTCAAGGCCTATGGCGGCCAGTGGTTCGACGGCGACAAGCCAGCCTTCAACTCGGAGGCCGCCGTCAAGGCGACCGAAACCTATCTGAAGCTGTTCAAGGATTCGGCACCCGGCACGCAGACCGGCAGCTGGGATGAATCGACCGGCGCCTTCCTGGCCGGCCAAGTCGCCATCCTTGTCGAATCGACGCCGCTGTCGGGCATGGCGGTCGATCCGAAGACCTCGCAGGTGGTCGGCAAGATCGGCTTCCTGCCGCCGCCGGCGCCGCTTACCGGTGGTGGCTACGGTCATGGCCTTGCCATCGCGGCAAAGGCCAATGCCGACGATGCCTCGAAGAAGTGCGCCGGCCTGTTCATCGCCTGGGCAACGTCGAAGGAAAACGAGAAGCGCCGGCTCGACGCCCACCAGTTCGGTGAGCTGAACCGCACCAGCATCCTGTCCAGCAAGGAATTCGCCGACATCTACGGCGCCGACCTCGGTCAGGCGCTGGCCGAGACCGGCAAGGTCACGGCGGTCAACTTCTGGCAGGATCCGCGCTGGCCGGATCTCGGCGATCGCTGGGGCATCATCCTCGAGGAACTGGTCACCGGCACCCGCACCGACGTCAAGGGCGGCCTCAACGAGCTTGAGGCCTATGCCAACGAGCTGGTGAAGAAATAAGCCATCCTCCCCCTGCGGCGCGCGATCCGCGGCATTCGACCGAATGTCGGGACCTGTGCGCCGCAGGTCCCCTTTTCTCTCCCGCTGCCGTTTGAGCCGGCCATCGCGCGAAAGGTCCAGCCATGTTCAATCGCCCGAGACGCAGCCAAGGATAGACAGATGCCGCGACGCTCATCCTTGCCGGTCACCTTCATCGTGCCGACGCTCGTCATTCTCCTGGTCCTGTCGATGGTGCCGACGCTCTACGCGATCGTCATTGCCCTGCAGAACCGCGAGCTCTCCTCGACGGCCTATTCCTATGTCTGGTTGTCGAACTTCTATGATCTGTTCTTCGACCGCCGCTTTCTCAATGCGGTTTGGGTTTCGGTGAAGTGGGAGGTCGTCACGGTTGTCGCCACCATGGCCGTAGCGATCGGACTGGGCGTGCTGATGTTCGAGGTCGCCTCGCCGCGCCTGCGCAACATCTACTGCCTGCTGTTCATTGTCCCGGTCCTGCTGCCGCGTGTCTCGGCCGCCTTCGTCTGGAAGTTCGCCTACCATCCGCTCTACGGCATCGCCACCTACCCGTACCGGCTGCTGACCGGCGGGCTGATCTTCGACCCGCTGTCCAAGCCGTCGACGGCACTGTTCGCCGTCGCCTCCGTCGATGTCTGGCAATGGGGCCTGTTCTTCGCCGTCATCGTGCTGAAGCTGCTGGAGACCTTGCCGCCGCAGCCGATCGAGGCGGCGCGCCTCGACCACGCCAGGCGCTGGCAGATCCATGCTTATGTGACCTTGCCGATGCTGAAGGCGCCGCTGATCAGCCTGATGTTCGTCAAGATGATCGAGTCGCTGCGCTCCTTCGACCTGATCTATGTGATGACCCGCGGCGGACCGGGCGTGGCGACCGAAACGCTCGACATGTACGCGTTCTCACAGGGCTTCATCGAGTCCGGCAAGGTCTCCTATGCCTCCGCGATGGCGGTTCTGATGATGATCGCCACCGTCATCACCTTCACCATGCTGTGGAAGCGGGTGCAGGCATGAGACAATATCGCATGAGGCCGGGCCGCCTTATCGGCAGGACCGTGCTGGCCTTCGCCGGCTTCATGGCCGTGTTTCCGCTGCTGTGGACGGCGCTCAATTCGATGAAGAACAATGTCGATATCATCACCCGCGTTCCGCGCCTGGTGTTCACGCCGACGCTGGCCAACATCAGCTACATCATCGGCCGCGACAGCGTCATGACCGGCCTCTACAATTCAGTCATCGCCTGCGGCGTCGCGGTGCTGATCGGCGTGGTGCTTGGCCTGCCTGCCGCCTATGCTGTGGCGCGCTACCCCAACCGCTGGGCCGGCGACATCCAGTTCTTCGTGCTGTCGCTGCGCTTCTTGCCGCCGGTGGCTGTGGCCATCCCGCTGATGGTGATCTGGCTACAGCTCGGCCTCTACGACACGCTCGCTGCGCTGATCGTCACCTATTCGCTGCTCACCATCTCGGTGATCATGTGGCTGGCCATTCCCGCCTTCCAGAGCGTGCCGAAGGAGGTCGAGGAAGCCGCCTTCGTCGATGGTTACGGCGCCTATTCCGTGTTCTGGCGGATCGCGCTGCCGGTCGCGGCGCGCTCGTTGATCGGTGCGGTGGCGTTCAGCTTCGTGCTGGTCTGGAACGAGTTCCTGATCGCGCTGATGCTGTCCAGCTCCAATGCCAAGACCTTGCCGATCGTCGCCTCGGAGCTGTCCCAGCAAGGCATGAACGTGCCGTGGGGCATCCTCAACGCCTCGGTCGTGCTTCTGTCGCTGCCGCCGCTTCTGTTTCTCGGCGTGCTCAGCGGCTTCCTGAATTCCGTTTTCCGGCAAAAAAAGACTTGAAGCGAGGACGAGACATGCGGGCTTTGGTGCTTGAGAAAAAGGGCGAGCTGGCTCTGCGCGAGATTGCGTTGCCGCTCGACGTCGGGCCGGACGACGTCAGGATCGCCATCCACACAGTCGGTGTCTGCGGCAGCGACGTGCACTATTACACCCATGGCGCCATCGGCAGTTACGTCGTGCGCGCGCCGATGGTGCTTGGCCACGAAGCGTCCGGAACGATCGTCGAAGTCGGCGCCAATGTCAGGACGCTGAAGGTCGGGGATCGCGTCTGCATGGAGCCGGGCGTGCCGAACCTGTCATCGCGCGCAACAAAACTCGGCATCTACAATGTCGACCCCGACGTAAGCTTCTGGGCGACGCCGCCGGTGCATGGCATTCTTGCGCCGCAAGCCGTGCATCCGGCGGCGTTCACCTACCGGCTGCCGGACAACGTCTCCTTCGCCGAAGGGGCGATGGTCGAGCCCTTTGCCATCGGCATGCAGGCTGCTGCCCGCGCTCGCATCGTTCCGGGCGACGTGGCGGTCGTCGTCGGCTGTGGCCCGATCGGCATCATGATCGCGCTGGCAGCCCTTGCCGGCGGTTGTTCGAAAGTGCTGATTTCGGACTTCTCCGCCCCGAAGCTCGAGATCGCGGCGCGCTATCCGGGAATCGTCCCGGTCAATATAGGCGAGCAGTCGCTGGTCGACGCGGTGGCTGAGGCGACCGACAATTGGGGCGCCGATATCGTCTTCGAGGCCAGCGGCAGCCCGAAGGCGTTCGCCGATCTGTTCGAGGTCGTGCGCCCTGGCGGCGCGGTGGTCCTCGTCGGATTGCCGGTCGAGCCGGTGGCGCTCAACGTACCGGCGGCCATATCAAAGGAAGTGCGCATCGAGACGGTGTTCCGCTACGCGAACATCTTCGACCGTGCCTTGCAGTTGATCGCCTCGGGCAAGGTTGACCTCAATCCGCTGATCACCGGCACCTATCCTTTCGACGACAGCATCGAGGCCTTCGAGCGCGCGGCCGCGGCGCATCCGGAAGACGTCAAGCTGCAGATCCTGATTTCGGGCGAGAAGGGCTGACCGAATCATGTCCGCGATCACCTGCTCCAATATTGAGAAATCCTATGGCGCGACGACCGTCATCCGCGACCTGAACCTCGCCATCGAGGAACACGAATTCGTCGTCTTCCTCGGCCCTTCCGGCTGCGGCAAGTCGACCTTGCTGCGCATGCTGGCGGGGTTGGAGGACATCAGCGGCGGCGAGGTCTCGATCGGCGGCAAGGTGGTCAACGACCTCGACCCTGGCGACCGCGGCATTGCCATGGTGTTCCAGAACTACGCGCTTTATCCGCACATGACGATCTTCGACAACATCGCCTTCGGCCTGAAGCGGCAGAAGGTGCCGAAGGCGGAAATCCAGCAGCGCGTCGAGGCGGTCTCGAAGACGTTGGGGCTGGATCCCTATCTCGGCCGCAAGCCGGCGGAGCTGTCCGGCGGCCAGCAGCAGCGCGTGGCGATTGCCCGCGCCATGATCAAGACTCCAAAAGTGTTCCTGTTCGACGAGCCGCTGTCCAATCTCGATGCCAAGCTGCGCAATCACATGCGCATCGAGATCGCCCGGCTGCACCAGTCGCTGAAGACGACCACCGTCTACGTTACCCACGACCAGCTGGAAGCAATGACGCTCGCCGACCGCATCGTGCTTTTGCGCGACGGCCGGATCGAGCAGATCGGCTCGCCGGCCGAAATCTACGAGCGGCCGGGCAATCTGTTCGTCGCCGGGTTCATAGGGACGCCGAACATGAATTTCATCGACGTAGCCGTGGGGCGCAAAGACAACCGCTGGATTCTGACGAGCGCCGGTGCAGTCTTTTCGATCGATGCCTCGCGCTTCAATCTGCAAGGCGTAGAGCGCGCGGTGCTTGGTATCAGGCCCCCTGATCTGAAGACCGCTGCCGCTGATGCTGGCAACCTTCTTGAAGGCACAGCCGATCTCATAGAGTTTCATGGCAACGACGCGCTGGTGATCTTCGGTTCCGGCGGCAAGGAGATCAGCGCGCTGGTGCCGACCCGCGAATGCCCTGCCGTCAACAGCCATGTCCGCTATGCGGTCGACGAAACGAGCCTTCACCTGTTCGATGCGAAGTCTGGCGTGTCCCTGCTGAGACAGTAGCCCGCTTTACCTACCGGATCGCGTCCAGCATCTGCCGCTGGCGGTGCATCTCGAGGAAAACCTTGTAATCGCGGTCGAAACGCCCGGCTGATTTAGGGTTCGAGGCACGCATCCTGCCGCCTTGCTGCATGGCCAGACAGGCCGCGTTGAGGTCGGGAAACAGCCCGGCCGCGGTTGCCGCGACCATGCCGGTGCCGAGCAGCACCGCCTCGTCGGCCAACGGCTCGATGACCGCGCAGCCGGTGGCGTCGGCATAGAGCTCCATCAATAGCGGGTTCTTGGTATGGCCGCCGGTGACATGCAGCGTATCGATCAGGTAGCCGTTCTCGTTCAGCGCCTCCAGTACGTGGCGCACGCCGAGTGCGATGCCGACGGCGGTGCGCCAGTAGAGCTTGCACAGGCTGTCGAAGGAGGAGTCCAGCGTCAGCCCGCTGACGACGCCGACGGCATGCGGATCGGCGAGCGGCGAACGGTTGCCGTGGAAATCGGGCAGCACATGCAGCCTTGCGGCAAGGTTTTCACCCTCGGTGGCGCGCAGCTCGGCGACGCGCCTGGCGATCTTTGCGTGCATGGCGGCGTCCGGCTCGCCGCCGGCTCCGTGCCAGCGAATGATGTGGTCGAGCAGGGCGCCGGTTGCCGACTGGCCGCCTTCCGACAGCCACAGCTTCGGCAAGGCTGCGCCGTAATATGGGCCCCAGACGCCGGCGAAGGGTTGCGGATCGGGCGACATCGCCATGACGCAGCTCGACGTGCCGGCAATCAGAGCCAGGTGCCGGCCGATATTCTGTTCGTCGCCGGCAAAGCCGCCGAGCACGCCAAGCGCGCCGGCATAGGCATCTATGACGCCGGCGCCGACTCGGCATTTTTCGCTCAGGCCAAGCTCTGTCGCCGCTTGCGCCGTCAGCTGACCAATATCGGTTCCGATCGGACTGGCTCTTTCGGGCAGATTGCCGTGCTCGAAAAGATCGTCGAGGCCGACGAGCTCGAAGAAATCGCGGCGCCAACCCATCTCCTCATGCGCCAGATAGGTCCATTTGGCGGTCAGCGTGCATTGCGAACGGGCCGTCGAGTCTGTCGCTTGCCAGGTCAGGAAATCGGTGAGGTCGAATAGATAGCCGGCTTCATTCCAGGTCCTGGGCAGGTTCCGCTTCAGCCACATCAGCTTCGGCGTCTCCATTTCCGGTGACATGACGCCGCCGACATAGTCGAGCACGGCATGGCCGCTTGCCGTGCATTCGTCGGCCTCGGCAATGGCGCGGTGGTCGAGCCAGACAATCGTGTCCCAGCGCCTGTCGCCGGTGGTCGAGACGCTGAGCTGGCCGCCTTGCCGGTCCCGCACCACCAGCGAACAGGTGGCGTCGAAGGAGATGCCGACGACATCCTCGGCGGCGACGCCGGCCTTTTCGCGCGCAGCGCGCACGGCGGTGCAGACCGCCGACCAGATATCGCGCGAATCATGCTCGGCGTGGTCGGGCTTCGGCTGGTTCATGATGATCGGCCGCTCGGCGCGACCGAGCAAGGTGCCACTGGCGTCGAGAATGCCCGCGCGGGCGCTCCCGGTGCCGACATCGACCGCGCAAACGAACTGTTTCGTCAAGATGCTCTAACTCTCGCTCCCAGGCCTGCAATCAGATCGGGCAATTGCAGCATGTCAGCGAATATAAAGTCCGGTTCACTCGACGCAAGCCGCGCTTTCAATGTCGGGTTGCCGGCATGCGATCCGCCGCTGAAGGCAAACACGCGCATACCCGCCGCCCGCGCCGCTGTGATGCCTGCCGGGCTGTCCTCGACGACAAGGCATTTGCGGGGTTGGGCCCGCATGCTGGCGGCGGCATGGAGGAACAGGTCGGGCGCCGGTTTTCCCTTGGCCACCATTGAGGCGCTGAACAGATGCGGTTCCATCAGCCCCAGCAATCCGGTGACTTCGAGCGCGTAGCGGATCCGGTCGAGCGTGCCCGAGGACGCGACGCAGAACGGCAGCCCTAGCCTCGGCAGCATCTCTTTGACGCCGGCAATCGGCTTCAGCTCTTCGCGAAACCTGCGCATCAGTTCGACACGCATCTCGGTCAGGTGGCTGTCGGTGATATCCAGCCCGAAGTCGCGGCCAAGGATCTCGCGCACGCTCTTCATGCTCTTGCCGAGGAAATGCTCGTAGGCGGCATCCTCGCTGAAATTGCCGCCGGCCAGCTTGATCACGCCGAGCAGCGCCGAGACGGAGAGCGCCTCGCTGTCGACCAGCACGCCATCGCAGTCGAAGATGACCAGTTCAGGCGTCATGACGTCGAATGGTCTCAGAGCTCGCCGGCGAGATAGCGCGTCAGCGTCGCGCGCGCGCCATTCGCCCACAGCACGTTTAGAGCATGGGTGAAGGCTTCGACAAACGCTGTTGCGCGGCCGACATCGCCATAGATGTCCTCCATGGCAAGCCAGGCGGCGGGCGCGTCCTTTGCCGCCTTTGCCGTCGCCTGCAACCGGTCCCAGCTCGGGTCGTTGGGCTCGATGACGGCACCGCTGTCCGTCGTGCCGAAGCAGTAGCGGCACCACAGCGCCGATTCCAACGCCAGGCCGGCGACGCTTTTGCCGGCCTTCAAACGGTCGGCGATGGTCGGGATGATGAATTTCGGCTGGCGGTTGGAACCGTCGAGGCAGAGCCGGCGCACCGTGTCGCCGATCTTGGGATTGGAGAAGCGGCTCTCGATGAGCTGGTAATATTCTTCCAGAACCGTGCCCGGCACCGGCGGCACGGTCGGGATGATTTCGTCCCGTTCGAGCTTGGCCAGAAAACCGCTCACCAGCGGCTCCTGCATCGCCTCATGGACGAAATGAATGTCCATCAGGCCGGCCGGATAGGCGATGGTGGCATGGCCGCCATTGAGGATGCGGATCTTCATCAGCTCGTAAGGGGCAACATCCCTCACGAACTGCACGCCGACCTTTTCCAGCGGCGGACGGCCATCGGTGAAATGATCCTCCAGCACCCATTGCCGGAACGGCTCGCAGAACACTGGCCAGTTGTCCTCGAGGCCAAAATCCTTGGCCAGGATGCCGCGCTCGCGGTCTGTGGTGGCCGGTGTGATGCGATCGACCATGCCGTTCGGAAAGGCAACCTTTTCACCGACCCAGTTCGCCAGATCCTCATCGATCAGACGGGCCAGGCCAATGACGCCGTCGGAGGTGACATGGCCATTGTGGGGAATGTTGTCGCAGGACATCACCGTGAACGGCACAGTGCCCTCGTCGCGGCGGCGGACCAGGCCGGCGAGAATGATGCCGAACACCGTCTTCGGCGTCGCGCCTGCCTGCGCGTCCGCGACGATGTCGGGATGGGTCGGGTTGAAAACACCGGAGGCCGGGTCGATGAAATAACCTCCTTCGGTGATGGTCAGCGAAACGATCTTGATCGCCGGGTCGGCAAGCCGTTCGACGATGCCGGCCGCGTCGCCCGGCATCAGGAAGTCGACCATGGCGCCGGTCACGCGGGCGCTCATATGCCCAGAGTCCTGCTCGACCACCGTGGTCAGCCAATCCTGCTCTTCCAGCTTGGCGCGGCCGATCTTCTCGCCCTCGAACACCCCGGCGCCGACCAGCGCCCAGTCATGGCCGATGCCCGAGTTGAACAAATCGTCGAGATAGACGGCCTGGTGCGAGCGATGGAAATTGCCGACGCCGAAATGCACGATGCCGGCCTTGAGCCCCGAGCGGTCGTATTTCGGACCGGCGACCTTGACGGGTAGATTGGAGAGGTTTGCGGACGAGAGTTTTACGGTCATCTGTTTTACCCTTTGGCCGGGCTGCGGCCTTCGTTACTCCCTCTCCCCGTTTCTCACGTGGAGAGGATAAGGGGCGGCACGTATTCCAAGGTCGATGCGCCCTGCGATGTCGGCCTCTGCCCCCCGCGGAGGTACGAGGAGCAGAGGCCGTCCCCGCCTCAACTCATCCACTGGCCGCCATCGACATTGTAGGTCTGGGCGACGATGTATTCGGCGTCGGCGCTGGCGAGAAAGACCGCCATGCCGGTGAGGTCCTGCGCCGTGCCCATGCGGCCATACGGTACTGCCTCGCCGACCAGTTTCTTCTTCTCGCCCTTCGGCCGGTTTTCATACTTGGCGAACAGCGCATCGACGTGATCCCAGTGCTCGCCGTCGACGACGCCAGGGGCAATCGCGTTGACGTTGATGCGATGCTTGATCAGGTCGAGCCCCGCCGACTGGGTCAGTGAGATGACGGCGGCCTTGGTGGCGCAATAGACACCGACCAGCGCCTCGCCGCGCCGCCCGGCCTGGCTCGCCATGTTGATGATCCTGCCGCCCTTGCCGCGTGCGATCATCGAGCGGGCGGCTGCCTGCAGCATGAACAGCGTGCCGGCGACGTTGACCGAAAACAATTTGTCGTAGCTGGCCTTGGTGATCTCGACGATCGGCGCCAGGTCGAACAGGGCGGCGTTGTTGATCAATATATCGAGGCCGCCGGTCTTCGCCTCGACGGCTTTCACCGCCGCTTCGATGGAGGCGAGGTCGGTGACGTCGAGCTTGACCGCATAAGCCTTGCTGCCGATCTCGGCGGCCGTCTTGCGCGCAGCCTCGAGATTGATGTCGGCAATGGCGACGGTGGCGCCTTCGCCGACATAGGCTTCGGCGAAGGCCCTGCCGATGCCGCGCGCCGAGCCCGTGATCAACGCGGATTTGCCGGCCAGTCGCATGCTCAGATTGCCTTCCCGTCGGCGCCGAAGCGATGCAGCTTGGTCTTGTCGGGCGTCAGATAGATGGTGTCGCCGTGATGGACGGCCAGTTCGCCGTCGGCACGCACCGTCAGCGGCCCGACGCCATCAGCTTGAACGTGCAAGAACGTGTCGGAGCCGAGATGTTCGGCGACGCCCACGGTGGCCTTCCATTCGCCCGCCGTGGTCGAGATTTCCAGATGCTCGGGGCGGATGCCGATGGTCTTGGCGCTGTATTTGGCAGCCGGCGCGCCTTCGATCAGGTTCATCTTCGGCGAGCCGATGAAGCCGGCGACGAACAGGTTCTTCGGCGTCTTGTAAAGTTCCATCGGCGAGCCGACCTGCTCGATGTTGCCGGCGTTCAGCACGACGATCTTGTCGGCCATGGTCATGGCTTCGACCTGGTCGTGGGTGACATAGATCATGGTCGTCTTGAGCTGATGGTGCAGCTCGCTGATCTCCAGCCGCATCGTGCCGCGGAGTGCTGCGTCGAGATTGGACAGCGGTTCATCGAACAGGAAGGCGGTCGGCTGGCGCACGATGGCGCGGCCGATGGCGACGCGCTGGCGCTGGCCGCCGGAAAGCTGGCCGGGCCGGCGTTCGAGGTAGTTGGTCAGGTTGAGCACGCGCGCCGCGTCCCCCACTTTCTTTTCGATGGTCGCCTTGTCTTCGCCGGCCATCTTCAGCGGGAAGCCGATGTTCTTGGCCACCGTCATGTGCGGATAAAGCGCGTAGGACTGGAACACCATGGCCAGTTTGCGCTTGGCCGGTGCCTCGCCGGTGACGTCGCGGCCGTCGATGTTGATGGAGCCGCCGCTGGTGTCTTCCAGGCCGGCGATCAGCCGCAGCAGCGTTGACTTGCCGCAACCGGACGGGCCGACGAAAACGACGAACTCGCCATTCTCGATCACCAGGTCGAGGCCGGGGATGATGGAGGTCGCTCCGAAGGATTTGGAGACGTTCTTGAGCGTGATGTTTCCCATGGTTTCCTCCCCGAGGGGTTATGTCCGGCGTCTGTTGCTTGCGGCGGTCTTACTTCACGGCGCCAAAGGTCAGGCCGCGCACCAGCTGCTTCTGGCTGAACCAGCCCATGATCAGGATCGGCGCGATGGCCAGTGTCGAGGCCGCCGAAAGCTTGGCCCAGAACAGGCCTTGCGGGCTTGAGAACGAGCTGATGAAGGCGGTCAAGGGTGCTGCTTCCGTGGTTGTCAGCCGGATTGTCCAGAACGCCTCGTTCCAGGCCAGGATGATATTGAGCAGCATGGTCGAGGCGATGCCGGGCACAGCCATCGGCGTGAGTACATAAATGATCTCGTTCCATAGCGATGCGCCGTCCATCCGCGCCGCTTCCAGGATCTCCCCCGGGATTTCGCGGAAGTAGGTGTAGAGCATCCACACCACGATCGGCAGGTTGATCAGCATCAGCATGACCATCAGGCCGATACGGCTGTCGAGCAGTCCCGTGTCCCGGAAGATCAGGTAGATCGGAAACAGCACGGCAACTGCGGGCATCATCTTCGTGGACAGCATCCACATCAGGATATCCTTGGTTCGCTTGGTCGGCGAGAAGGCCATCGACCATGCGGCCGGTATGGCGACCAGCAGGGCCAGGATGGTCGAGCCGACCGAGAGCAGCACTGAATTGAAGAAGAACTTGAAGTAGCCGTTCTGCGCCTGAACCTCGGAATAACTCTCGAACGTCCCCGACGGGATGATGCTGAAGCCCTGGATGGCTTCCTGCTCCGATTTGAACGAGGTGATGATCGTGTAGAGGATCGGGAAGAAGATCAGCAGCGCGACGATCCAGGCGGCAATTGTCGCGATCGTCTTGTGCCGGGTGGTGACTGAGCGTGCCATCGTATCCTCCCTTACTTGTCCAGGTTCTTGCCGACCGCGCGCATGGCGAAGAAGGCAACGATGTTGGCGAGAATGACGGCGATCACGCCGCCGGCGGACGCCTGGCCGATTTTGAACTCCAGCAACGCCTTCTGGTAGACGAGGAAGGGCAGGTTGGTGGAGGCGTATCCCGGGCCGCCATTGGTGGTGACGAGGATCTCGGCATAGACGGAGAGTAGGAAGATCGTCTGGATCAGGATGACGACGGTGATGGCGCGCGACATGTGCGGCAGCGTCAGATAGATGAAGCGGCTGATGAAGCCGGCGCCGTCCATTTCGGCGGCTTCCTTCTGCTCACCGTCGAGCGACTGCAGCGCGGTCAAGAGAATGAGCGTCGCGAAGGGCAGCCATTGCCAGGCGACGATGATGATGATCGCCAGCATCGGATGCTGCCCGAACCAGTCGATCGGCTGCGCCCCGAAGAAGCGCGCCATGTCGGCGAACACTCCGTATTGCGGGTGCATGATCATGTTCTTCCAGACCAGTGCGGCCACCGGCGGCATGACGAAGAAGGGTGAGATGACGAGGATGCGCACGATCCCCTGGCCCCACATCGGCTGGTCGATCAGAAGCGCCAGCAGGATGCCGCCGATCACCGTGATCAAAAGCACGCAGATCACCAGGGTGAGCGTGTTGAGGATCGATTGCAGGAAGGCCGGGTTGGAGTAGAACAGCGCGTAGTTGGAAAAGCCGACGAATCCGTCGCGGATCGGATTGAGCGGATTGTACTGCTGGAAGGAGAACCAGATGGTGATGACCAGCGGCACGATCATCCAGACGAACAGCAGCACCACGGATGGCGCCATCATGAAACGGGCAAGCGAACGGGTCTGCTGAGTAGCCATGACGGTCACCCTTCACTGGTCAGGCTGAATTTTCAAAAGGCGTTAAAGGCGGCCGCCCGAACTGGGAACTCGGGCGGCCGTTGCCGGTCAAGAAGGCGACCGGCATTCGGCACCGGGAGGAGCCTTACTTCATGTATCCGCCTTCGGTCATCGTCGCGGTGGCAGCGTCCTGGGCCTGCTTCAAGGCATCGTCGACGCTCGACTGGCCGGCAAGAGCCGCCGAGAAGAGCTGGCCGACGGTGGTGCCAAGGCCCTGGAACTCCGGGATAGCGACGAACTGGACGCCGACATAGGGCACCGGCTTGACGGTCGGATGCGTCGGATCGGCTGCGTTGATGGAGTCGAGCGTCATCTTGGCGAACGGAGCCGCCTTCTGGTACTCGGCATTGGCATAGAGCGAGGAGCGCGTGCCCGGAGGAACGTTGGCCCAGCCCTCCTTCGAAGCGACCAGTTCGGCATAGTGCTTGCTGGTCGCCCAGGAGACGAACTTCTCGGCGGCATCAGCTTTCTGCGTGCCGGCCGGGATGGCCAGCGACCAGGCCCACAGCCAGTTGCCGCGCTTGCCCAGGCCATTGTCGGGCGCCAGCGCATAGCCGACCTTGTCAGCGACCTGGGATGCCTTCGGGTCGGAGACGAAAGACGCGGCGACGGTGGCGTCGATCCACATGCCGCACTTGCCCTGCTGGAACAGCGCCAGGTTTTCGTTGAAGCCGTTGGAGGAGGCGCCCTCGGGGCCGTCGGCCTTCATCAGGTCGACATAGAACTGCAGCGTGTTCTTCCATTCGGGCTGGTCGAACTGGGGCTTCCAGTTCTCGTCGAACCAGCGTGCGCCGAAGGAGTTCGACATCGCGGTCAGGAACGCCATGTTCTCGCCCCAGCCGGCCTTGCCGCGCAGGCACACACCGTTCACGCCATTGGCGCGGTCGGTCATCTTGTCGGCGGCCCGCTTGATGAAGTCCCAGGTCGGCGCATCGGGCATCTTCAACCCGGCCTTGTCCATCAGGTCCTTGCGGTACATGACGAAGGAGCTTTCGCCGTAGAAGGGCGCGGCGTAGAGCTTGCCGTCGACCGAAAGGCCGCCGGCGATGGCCGGGATGATATCCTTGACATCGTAGTCGTCGCCGAGCTTGTCGAGCGGCAGAAGCCAGTTCTGCTTGGCCCAGATCGGAACTTCATAGGTGCCGATGGTCATCACGTCATATTGTCCACCCTTGGTGGCGATGTCGGTGGTGACGCGCTCGCGCAGCACGTTCTCTTCAAGCGTAACCCAGTTGAGCTGGATGTCGGGATTCGCCTTGGTGAAGTCATCGGTCAGCTTTTGCATGCGGACCATATCGCCATTGTTGACGGTGGCGATGGTGATGGATTCGGCGTGTGCGGCAAACGCGAGCGCGCTGGCCGACAACAAGCCCAGGGTGAGCGTGCGAAGTTTCATCAAATTCCTCCCTTGAACCAAGATGAGCATTTGCCTTGGCTTTGAGCAATTACTCACTTGGAGTTAATTATGTCAAGTCGGATTCGATGCTGCAGCGCAGCACTCGGCGCGGCTGACGGATACCGGGTGGGTGGAAATTGCGAAGGCAAACCGCGCCGCGCCGGACGTCAGACGACCGGACAGAACGGCTTGCGGAATTGAATGCAGTTGCTGGAGGCTTGCCTGTCAGCAGGCGATCTCGGCCAGCAGCCAGTCGCGGAAGGCACGGATCTTTGGCACGTTGCGGCGTGCCTCCGGATAGACCAGCCAATAGGCATGACCGTCGTCGCCGACCAAGTCGAAGGGCTGGATCAGGCGGCCGTCCGCCAATTCCGCCTTGAACAGCGCCCTGGTCAGGATCGCCACGCCATGGCCGGCGATTGCCGCATTGGCCTCATAGGCCTGCGCGCCCATGCTGCTGCCGGGTCGTCTGGCAAGATCGTGCGAGTGCACGCCAGCAGCCGAAAACCACTCGTTCCACCAGATGTCGCCAGGATCGAGGATCGGCAGCCGCAAGAGATCGGCCGGTTCCCTAACGCCGCCGATGCTTGCCGCGAGCTTGGGGCTCAGCATCGGCGTGAAATCGGCATCGAACAGCTTGTGCACTTCCAGGCCCGGCCATTTGCCGGCGCCCGAGCGGATGGCGATATCGGCTTCCTCGCGGGCAAAGTCCGTCAGGCGGCTCGACGTCTCAAGCCGAACGGCAAGCGCCGGATGGGCGATCTGGAACGACCCCAGCCGGTGCGCCAGCCAATTCGAGGCAAAGGTCAGCACGGTGGTGACGCACAGCAACCCGTCGGCCCCGCCACGCACCGCGGCATAGGCCTGGCCAAGAATGGCGAAGGCCTCGCCGACGGCGGGCGCCAGACGCTGCCCGGCCTCGGTCAATACGATCTGGCGCGGCCGGCGCAGGAACAGCGGCGCGCCGATGCGTTCCTCCAGCACCTTGATCTGATAGCTGACCGCCGCCTGCGTCATGGCGAGTTCGCCGGCGGCCCTGGTGAAGGAAAGATGGCGCGCCACCGCGTCGAACACCCTGATCGCCTGCAGCGGCGGGAGTTGCGAAACCTGTCGCGAGCTGAGGTCCGGCATAAGGCCTCCTTATGGGTCATAACAGACGTTCGATTGGCAAAGGCGGCCGGTAAGACCGACATTCCTGATCAACCCGTCATTCGGGTTCAGGATAGCGAAGGTTGACGATCATGACCATGGCGCAGCAAAGATGCACTCCCGCTCCGGATCACCGCTGGATTTCGTGGCTCACGGACGGATTTGGCTGGTTCGCGATAAAGAAGAAGGCATATCTCGACATCAGGGACCTGTCGCCGCATCTGCAGCGCGACCTCGGTTTCCTCGATGGCAACGACCCTTTCGGGCGGCATGGGTAGTGTGGTCCGCTTTATTGCAAATCAGGCGTCGCTACCTGCCGTCAGATGCTGGCCAGCAGCGCGGCAGCCGTCCGTTCATCGGTGATGAGGCCGTTGATCAGCCGCCGGTTGGCGGCCGCCAGGATGCCCGGCAACTTTCGTTCGCCCATGGCCAAGGCGATGACCAGCGATTTTTCGCGCGACGGCAGCGAGGCCGACGATACCCGGTCGTTGGTGATGCCCTCGATCATGCGGCCTTCGCGATCGAACACCCAGCCGACGATCTCGGCGATACCGCCGGCCTTCTGCAGCGCTTTCAACTCGCTTTCCGAGATGAAGCCGTCCTCGTAGAGCGGCGCCTTGGGACCGAGGTCGCCAATGCCGATGAAGGTGACGTCGGCTTCGGCCGCCAGTGCCAGCGTCGGCTGGATCATCGGCTGGTTGAGCAGCATCTCGCGCTCCTCCGGCGAAGAGGCGATGACCGGCAGCGGCATCGGGAAGGATCGCGCCTTCACCCTGTCGGCCATGGTGAAGATGACGTTGTAGAAAGCGGCCGAGCCGTCCGGCGAGATGTTGCCGGTCAACGACACCACCTTGTGCTGCGGGCATTCCATCGGCGGCAACTGCTCGATCGCCGCCTTCAGCGTGCGGCCGGTGCCGATCGCCATGACGATCGGCGTCGGTGACCGCAGCCGCCGCTCGATCTCGGCCGCAGCCGCCTCGGCGATGCCGATCGTGGTGGAGGATGAATTGGGATCGCTCGGCACCACTTCGACCAGATCGAGCGCGAAGCGGGACCTCAGCCGTGCCGCCAGGTCGAGGCAGTTGGCGATCGGATGGTCGACGCGAACCTTGATCAATCCCCCCGAGACGGCCAGCGATACCAGCCGCTGCGCCGTCTGCCGCGAAATGCCGAGCGTGGCGGCGATCTGGTCCTGCGTGTTGCCGGCAACATAATAAAGCCAACCGGCACGCGCGGCGTCGTCCAGCCTGTTGCTGCTACCATCCTGCCGGGTATTCACGTCCTGCCTCCCAGGACCGCCGGTTTCAGAGCGGTCCACGCATAGTTTCGCAGGGAACGGCCTGCTGCGCAATTGTCAATCGCAAGGGCAATTGCTTGCCAACTTCCGGCGCACATAGCCAGAATTTGCGCTTCCGGCAATGCCCGCATCAGGCAAAGAAGGGCGGTTGCCGTCCCGACCTGCGGCACGTTCTTCGGCCCCGAAGGTTTATCTCCCGGCGCAAACGCTTTAATGGATCGCAAAAAGGAGCGCTGCATGACACCGAAAGCGGTTTTCTGGGATATGGACGGCACGCTGGTAGACAGCGAGCCGCTGCACGAAGCAGCCCTTGTGGCAGCGATGCGCAGTGCCGGCCTTCTGCCGCCTGAAAATCTGCATGAGCGCGTGCTCGGCGTCGCCGCCTGGCCGGTCTACGAGATGATGCGCGACGAGTTCGGCCTGGCTCTGCCTTTCGACGACTGGATCATGCGCAAATACGAGCACTATCTGCCGCTGGTGGAGGGCTTGAAGCCACGCCCCGGCGCGATCGAGATTTTCACCGAGTTGCGCGAAAAAGGCGTGGCGCAGGCCGTAGTGTCCAATTCGGACCGGATGATCGTCGACGCCAATCTGAGCATGGTCGGCCTCATTTATCCCGGCATGAAGACGATCAGCCGCAACGATGTGCGCGAAGGCAAACCGCAGGCCGAGCCGTTCCTGCGCGCCGCCTATCTGGCCGATGTCGATCCCGCGCAGGCAATAGCGATCGACGACAGCTGGCCGGGCGCCATGGCGGGGCTGGCGGCGGGCATGAAGACGATTTTCTGGCCAGAGAAGCCGATGCACGGACCGCCAGGTGCCGTCGTCATCAACAGCGCCGAGGAATTGCGGGCAGAACTGGACCTGTAGGCGATCAATTCCGGTAGACCGGTTCCTGCTCGTCCAGGATCGCCTTCAGCTCGCTGAGATGGCGTTCCGCCTGGCCGGGATAGTCGTCCATCT